>URFB01000124.1 GCA_900547045.1 uncultured Mollicutes bacterium | reverse complement strand
ATTCCTGCTGCACCAAGAGGAGTTCCTCAAATTGAAGTTAAGTTTGATATCGATTCAAACGGTATTGTAAACGTTTCTGCTAAGAACCTAGGTACTGGAAAGGAACAACATATTACTATTCAAAATAGTGGTTCATTATCAGAGGCTGAAATTCAAAGAATGGTTCGTGAGGCTGAAGAGAACGCTGCTAAGGATAACGAGCGTAAGGAAAAGGCTGATACAGTTAATGAAGCTAACTCATTAATTTTCCAAGTTAAGAAGTCACTTTCTGAGCTTCAAGGTATTACTGAGGATGAAAAGAAGAATATTGAAGGATTATGTGATGATCTTCAAAAATCAGTTGACGCTGAGGATGTAGAGGCTATTAAGTCTAAGAAGGCTACTCTTGAAAAGGCTGCTCAGGATTTAGCTACAAGAGTTTACCAACAACAAGCTCAAAACAACAATAATCAAAATAATCAAGGATCAAACGGCTCAAACGGTAAAGACGATAATGTCGTAGATGCTGATTATAGTGATGTTAACTAATAATTAAACAAATATAGATAAAGGGCCAAGATTTTATCAAGGCCCTTATCGGCTATTTAAGTGAGGTGTCTTTATGGCAAGTAAAAGAGATTATTATGAGGTTTTAGGTGTTTCTAAAACAGCAACTGATGATGAGATAAAAAAGGCTTATCGTCAATTAGCTAAAAAGTATCATCCTGATATTTGTAAAGAACCAGATGCTGAGGAAAAGTTTAAGGAGGTCCAGGAGGCCTACGATGTATTGTCAGATGCAACTAAGCGTCAAAAATATGATCAATACGGCTTCGATGATCCAACTCAAGGCTTTGGTGGTGCCAGTGGCTTTGGAGGGTTCTCTGGTGGCGGCTTTGGAGGATTTGAGGATATATTTTCAAGCTTCTTTGGCGGTGGCAGAACAAGCTCTCAAGCAAGAGATAATCGTGGTGCCGATGTAGAAAAGCAAATGACTATCAGCTTCGATGAGGCTGTTAATGGCTGTAAGAAGGTTATTCGTCTTACAATAGATGAGGAGTGCCCACAATGTGGTGGCTCTGGTGCTTATTCAAGAAACGATATTAAGACTTGTGATAAATGTCATGGCTCTGGATATGTTTTTGTTGAACAACGTACTATTTTTGGTATGGCTCGTAGTCAAAGCGTTTGTCCAAGATGTGGTGGTCGAGGTCAGGAAATCACTAAGAAGTGCGATCGCTGCTCTGGTAAGGGTAAGATTAGAACAACTAAGGATATTGAAATCAAGATTCCAGCAGGTATTGATGATGGAATGACCTTAAGAGTTGAGGGTAAGGGTGAAGCCGGATCTAATGGTGCTCCAGCAGGAGATTTATACATTACATTCAAGGTTGAGAAGCATCCAATCTTCGTTCGTGATCATTCAGATATTAGTATCACTATTCCTATTACCTTTTCGCAAGCAGCTCTTGGTGATGAGGTAGAGGTTCCTACTGTACATGAGGCAGTTAAGATTAAAATTCCTGCTGGTACTCAGCCTGGTACAAAGCTTCGTCTTCGTGGAAAGGGTGTAAAGGATCCTAAGACAGGTAATGTTGGTGATCAATATGTTGTATTAAATGTGCAAACACCAACAAATTTAACTCAGGAGCAAAAGGATTTATTCCAAAAGCTTTCCCAAACAGAGCTTAAGACTAAGGAAACTGCTTGGCAAAAATTTAAAAATTTATTTAAATAATATTTTTCACCTAGACTTTTATCTAGGTGTTTTTTTATCTAGATATTTATAATAAAATATGTTATACTTAGTCGGTGGTTTTATGCAAAAATATTTTATTAGCTGCGAAGAGCTTAATAATTTAAGAATTACATCAGATGATGTAAATCATATTAAAAATGTTACAAGATCAAGAATTGGTGATGAGGTTATTGTCTCAGACCAGAAGCGGGAGTACCTTGTAGCTTTTACTAAAATCGAAAATAAGGTTGTTGAATTTGAAATCAAAGAGGAGCTTACAAATTTAAATGAGCTTCCTGTTTATGTCGATATTTATCAGGGATATCCTAAGGGAGATAAGCTTGATGATATTGTTAAGCATGCAACTGAGCTTGGGGTAAATGGTGTTTATGCAACATTTATGAAAAGATCAATTGTTAAGCTTGATAGCAAAAAAATATCAAGCAAGATTGAAAGATATAAAAAGATCGCTAAGGAAGCGGCTGAGCAATCATTTAGAAAAATCATTCCTGATTTTGACATTAGATATCTTAATGAAATTGATTTTTCAGTATATGATATAAAATTAATTGCTTATGAGGAAAATGCCTATAAAGGAGAGCTCGTTAATTTTAAGACGGCTATATCATCTGCAAGGCCTGGAAGTAGAATTGCGATTATAATTGGACCAGAAGGCGGAATTGATACTAAAGAAATTGAGTATCTAAAGGAAAAGGGCTTTGTTTGCTGCGCCTTCGGAAGAAGAATTTTACGTACGGAAACAGCACCACTTTATGCTCTGAGTGCTATTTCATATGAATTGGAGTTGAAAAAATGAAAACTGTAGCGTTTTTCACATTAGGATGTAAGGTAAATATTTATGAATCTAATGCTTTAATGAATGATTTTAAAAAGGCTGGCTATGAAATTATTGCCAATGACAAGCCAGCAGATGCCTATATTATTAATACTTGTAGTGTTACTAATATGGCCGATTCTAAATCTAAAAAGACAATTAGACATGCTAAAAAGCTTAATCCAAATGCCATTATCTGTGTTATGGGATGCTTCGCCCAAACTAATCCTGAGGCTAAGGAAATGGATGAAATTGATATTTTAATTGGTAATGGCAATAAATCTAAGGCCTTAGAGCTTGTAGATGATGCGTTAAATAATCAAACTCATCAAAAGACAATCGATTTATTAAGTATTAGAGATGTAAGAGATTACGAAAATCTTGAGGCGATTGAATTTGATCATACTAGAGCCTTCGTTAAAATTGAGGATGGATGCTCAAATTTTTGTAGCTACTGTATTATCCCATATGCTAGAGGACCAGTAAGATGTAAGGACAAGGACCTTGTAATTAAGGAAATGCAAAATATTGCAAAGCTTGGCTACAAGGAGGTTGTTCTTGCAGGTATTCATACCGGTCATTATTCGTGTGGCAAGGATTATCATCTATCACATTTGCTTAAGGATATTATTAAAAATGTTCCTGAGCTTGAGCGTATTCGCTTATCTTCAATTGAGATTAATGAGATTGATGATGATATTATAGAGCTAATGGCTCAAAGTAAAATCATAGCTAATCATATTCATCTTCCTTTACAATCAGGCTCTGATAAAATTTTAAAGCTTATGAATCGTCGCTATGATACAAGCTTTTTTGAAAATAAGGTCAATAAAATTAGAAGTGTTAGACCAGATATTTCCCTTACAACCGATGTAATTGTGGGCTTCCCATATGAGGAAGATGAGGATTTCCAGGATTGTGTTAGTTTTATTAAGAAAATTAATTTCTCAGAGCTTCATGTTTTCCCATTTTCAGCAAGAAAAGGTACTAAGGCCTATGATATGCCAAAGGTAAATGATGCTAAAAAGAAGGAAAGAGTTCATGAGCTTTTAAAACTATCTGAAGAATTGAAGATGGATTATTATAATAAATTTGTTGGTAAAATATTAGATGTAATTGTAGAGACTGTTCAAAACGATAAATATATGGTAGGACATACATCTAATTACCTTCATGTTTTAATGCCTATTGATTCATCAAAGATTGGTGCAATCGTTAATGTTAAGCTTGAAAAGCTTGAAAATGACTATCTAATTGGTCAAATTGTTGCATAAGACATATTATTTTATCGAAAAAAATGAAAAAAAGTAAATTTACTCTTTACAAATAAATTTATTTTTAGTATAATAATTGAGGAATTTTAAAGCGGAAGGAGGCCTAGAATATGTCAAAGACAATTGTACGTGAGAAAGAGTCAATTGAAGATGCACTTCGTCGTTTTAAGCGCGATGTTTCTAGATCAGGCAACCTTCAAGAAGCTAAAAAGCGTCAATACTATCTAAAGCCATCTGATGTTCGTAAACAAAAACGTCAGGAAGCTCGTAAGAAGGGTTTTAGATAGAAAACAAAAGCAATAGTCAAAAGCTATTGCTTTTTTTATGCAACTTAATTGATATCAATAATTATAAATGCTATAATTTGGATGTAGTATTGCAAATTATTAATTAGGAGGCTTTATTATGTCTAATGATTTGAAATATATTGGTGTTAAGGATTTATCTATTGATTTATTTGAGGGTCAATACCCAGTTCCTGAGGGAATGACATATAATTCATATGTTATGCTTGATGATAAGGTTTGTGTCTTTGATACAGTAGATAAGAGCTTCAAGGACGAATGGCTTCACAATTTAGATCA
>URFB01000123.1 GCA_900547045.1 uncultured Mollicutes bacterium | reverse complement strand
GTTCAAAACCACATGTTAACATTGGTACAATTGGTCACGTTGACCACGGTAAAACTACTTTAACAGCTGCAATTACTTCAGTTCTAGCTGCTAAGGGTCTTGCTGAAAAGAAAGACTATGCAAATATCGACGCTGCTCCAGAAGAGAGAGAGCGTGGTATTACAATCAATACTGCACACGTTGAGTATGAAACTGAGAAGCGTCACTACGCACACGTAGACTGCCCAGGACATGCCGACTATGTAAAGAACATGATTACTGGTGCTGCACAAATGGATGGAGCTATTCTAGTAGTAGCTGCAACTGATGGTGCAATGCCTCAAACTCGTGAGCACATCCTTCTTTCTCGTCAAGTAGGAGTTCCAAAAATCGTTGTATTCTTAAATAAGTGTGATATGGTTGATGATGAAGAGTTCATCGACTTAGTTGAAATGGATATTCGTGAGTTACTAAACGAGTATGACTACCCAGGTGATGAAATTCCATTCATCCGTGGTTCAGCTCTTGGTGCTTTAAATGGAGATCCAAAGTGGGTTGCTAAGATTGAAGAGTTAATGGACGCTGTAGATTCATATATCCCTACTCCAGTTCGTGACAATGATAAGCCATTCTTAATGCCAGTTGAAGACGTATTCACAATCACAGGTCGTGGTACAGTTGCTACTGGACGTGTTGAGCGTGGTATGGTTAAGTTAAACGATACAGTTGAAATCGTTGGTATTAAGGATACTATTTCTTCAGTAGTTACTGGTCTAGAAATGTTCCGTAAGCTTCTAGATTTCGCTGAGGCAGGAGATAACGTAGGTGTTCTTCTTCGTGGTATCGATCGTACTCAAGTACAACGTGGTCAAGTATTAGCTAAACCAGGTTCAGTACATCCTCATCACAAGTTCAAAGCTCAAGTATACGTACTAAGCAAAGAAGAAGGTGGACGTCATACAGCATTCTTCTCTAACTACCGTCCTCAATTCTATTTCCGTACAACAGACGTTACTGGTACAATCACTCTTGAACCAGGTACAGAAATGGTAATGCCAGGAGATAACACAGTAATGACAGTTGAGTTAATTCACCCAATTGCTATCGAACAAGGAACTAAGTTCTCAATTCGTGAAGGTGGACACACTGTAGGTGCTGGTTCAGTTACTGAGGTTATTGAATAATTTTAAAAATTAAGGGAGCTTCGGCTCTCTTTTTTTTTATTTTATGATATAATAGTCCCAAGGAATGTGATAATATGATTTTTGATACTCATAGTCATCTTTTTAGCGATGAATTTGATAGTGATCGTGATGAGTGCTTAAAAAGATGTAATGATTTAAATATGAAGCTAATGCTTGTAGGTTATTCCCATAGTGGAAACCAAAAGGCCTATGATTTAGCTCAAAAAAGTGAAAATTACTATTGTAGTGCAGGAATTCATCCTGACCAGGCTAGTGAAAATTATCTTGATGATGTAAATAAGCTTGAGATATTTTTAAATTCACACAAGGTTAATGCCTTAGGAGAAATTGGCCTTGATTATCATTATGACGGTGGTCCTTTAAAGAAATATCAAATTCCTTTATTTAAACTACAAATGGAGCTTGCCTTAAAGTATAATTTGCCAGTAATTATCCACACAAGAGATGCCTGGGCCGATACCCTTGAAATTTTAAAGCCCTATGCTTATAAGCTAAATTGTATTTTACATTGCTATTCAGGATCACTTGAAATGGCTCGTGAATTTATTAAAATGGGCTTTTATATTGCAATTGGGGGAGCAGTAACCTTTAAAAATTCAAAGGAAATTAAAAGAGTATGTGCTGATATTGATTTGAATTATATGCTAGTTGAAACCGATTGTCCTTATATTACACCATCACCTTTTAGAGGTAAAAGAAATGAAAGTGCATATATTATATATACAATTGAAGAAATAGCTAAAATAAGAGAAATGTCTATTTTAGAAATTGAAAAAATTACATATAATAATGCATATAAAGCATTTAATTTGGAGGTTCATTATGAAAAAAATTAATTTAATTTTGTGCTTAGGACTTACAAGCCTTTCTATGGCAAGCTGTTCTTTATTTAAACAAACTGCTTCTAATCCAATAGCGTCTGATGCAAATGTATATGTAATAAACAATAGTGTATCTGATGTTGTTGAGAAGGTTGAAACTTCATGTATTGGCATTTATTCAAGCGATTCATCATCAGCTTCATCTGGCTCTGGTATTGTATTTAAAAGCGAAGGCCAAAAGTACTATGCCCTAACTAATTATCATGTTGTATCTAATGCGATAAATAATAATCGTTTAATAGGTAAGGTTGAGGCTTTTATTAATGGGAAAACCTATATTGATGCGTCTGTTGAAGCTATTAATCCCAATAAGGACTTAGCTTGTATTAGCTTTGAAGCCGCAGAAAAGTATAATGTTGGTGTGACCAAAATTAGTGAAGCTGATATTGTACCAAATCCTGGTGAAACTGTTATAGCGATTGGATGTCCTCTTGGCTTGAACAACTTTAATACAGTTTCTGTTGGCGTTACGTCTCGTAGTCTTTATAATTTAACATTTGAAACAACGCTTAACACCAACTCATCTGTTGAGGTGATTCAGCATGATGCAGCGATTAATTCTGGTAATAGTGGCGGTGCATTATTTAATATCAAGGGTGACTTAATCGGTATTAATTTTGAAAAAACAACTTTATCTAATAGTGGTGTAGTGGTTGAAGGAATGGGCTATGCGATAAGCTTAAATGAGGTTAAAGCGTTTATTAAAACAAAAGGATTAGAATAGGGTTGGTGGTATAATGAAAAAGAAATTTTTAAGTGTTTTCTTATTGCCAACATTATTGCTTGCTAGCTGTTATTTAACAAATAATAATTCTAAGGAAATAAATAATATTTATAACGATCAATTTAATGAAGAGGTTAATTATAACAAAGGAATATTATCAAGCTTTGCGGCTTATAATCAGGCAAATGATTCAATATTTTCAGGCACAATTATTGAATATACAAATAATAAATATTATGGAATAAGCTCAAGTGATTTAGGTAATTTAAATGATGTGGTAACCATCTATAATAATGATAGTACTTTTAAAGCTAATCTTATAGGATTAGATTCTAAAAATAAATTAAGTATATTAGAGATAACCGCTGAAAGTAACATGTTTTCAATTCCGACAATCACATATGACTATCAAAAGGGTGAAACATTATATACTGTTTCGACTCCAATTTTTAGAAACAAGAATGAACTTCCGTTAAATAGTGTTTCAAAAGGTATTTTATCACGTGTTGATAGTCTTTATATAGCAACCGATGCAAGCTTAAATTCATCAAGCTATGGTGGTGGATTTTACAATAAGGATGGTTCATTACTTGCAATATTTACTTCTAAAATAGATACTAATAAAACAGAAGAAGAATATGTTCAAGGTATGTCATCGGGATTAATGATGAAATATGTAATGAAATCATATAATCAAATGAAACAAAATGGTAATGTTAAAAGAGCTCTTTTAGGAATTACAGTTACAGATTATCATAAAAGTGTAATTGAACTTCAAGCTAAAATGTATCCTAATGAAATTTATGGTAAAATAAAGGTGCCTGATTTAGACAGGGTATATTGTGTTGTATTAAATGTTGATGAAAAAATGAATAATGTTGATGGTAAAATTATAGCAGGGGATTTAATCCTTGAATGTAACGGCGAAGAGGTAATTCATAATTCAGACATATCTAAGGTCATATCATTTGCGCAAATTGGTGATAAGGTAACTGTTAAAATTAAGCGCTATAATAGTCAAACAAATGAATTTGATGATTTAACAGAGGTAATAACATTAGCAAAGTAGATAACAAAAAGATTGAAGTTGCATAAAATATAACGAGGTGATATTTTGTCAAATACTTGTTGTCAAGGAAATAATGGCGGTACTAACCAAAATGGTGGTGGGTTCGCATTTATCCTCGTACTATTTATTCTTGTTATATTAGTAGGTGCAGCCTGGATGTAAAAAGAAGAAGGAAGAAAAAATCCTTCTTTTTTCTTATTGGAGAATAGAAAAAGCACCACTGGGACGGTGCTATTTTTGAGTATTGTAATGTATTTTGCATGAAATAGTCAGTTTAATAGGCTTCTATTTTATGTTTAATATTGTTATTTAAGCTATTCACTTTGATTTTTGTATCGTATAATAAGGAGCTTACAAGCTTAACTCCCTTAGCTTTAAGATTATATTCAATTAGCTTTATCTTTTCAGGTATTAATATAATTTCATCAAGTTTCTTTACAGGACTTAATAATGGCTTTGTAAGTGGTATAATGTCATTTTTAAGAAGCTTTGTTTTCCAGGTTGCGATGATTTTTATTATTCCTTTAATTTTTAAGGATGGAATTTGGCTTGCA
>URFB01000122.1 GCA_900547045.1 uncultured Mollicutes bacterium | reverse complement strand
TTTCATTTTATGTCCCCCTTTAAAAAAATTTAGTTTTATTTTTTATAGAAATACACACATTTTCTATGTGCTTTTATTATATTATTTAAATTATATTTTGTCAATGTATTTTTTTGAAAAATATATTTTTCAAAAATTATAAAAAGCCGTCAAAAATTGACGACTTGAATTATTATTTAGAATTATCTATTTGTTTGATTTCAGCCAAATATTTATTAGCTTCTTCCTCATTACAATAAACAAAATGTCCTGGAATAATTTCTTTAAGTTCAGGCTTATCAACAGTATAATTATGAGCAGTTGCCGGATTATAAATTAGACGTTGTCTTTGCTTTTCATAATTAGGATCTGGCTTTGGAATAGCAGATAATAAAGCCTTGGTATATGGATGTAATGGATGCTTAAACAATTCATCTGATGTTGTAAGTTCAACCATTTTACCAAAGTACATTACTGCAATTCGATCACAGAAATATTTAACAACCGAAAGATCATGAGCAATAAATATTAAAGTCAATCCCAATTCTTCCTTAAGTTCATTAAGTAAATTAATAATTTGGGCACGAATTGATACGTCAAGAGCAGAAATAGGTTCATCACAAATTAATAATTTAGGATTCATTACCAAGGCTCTTGCAATACCTATACGTTGACGTTGACCACCTGAGAATTCATGTGGATAACGAGAAGCATGGTCAGCCACAAGTCCAACCTTTTCAAGAACATTAACAACCTCTTGATGATATTTTTCCTTTGTTGGTCTAATTTCTTCAATTTTATCCTCTAATTGCTTAATAGCCTCAGCTTGATGCTTAGTTTCTTCAGCTGTTTTATTATCATAAGTTGACTTTAAAATATTATATTTGCTTTGATAATTAGGATCAGTCTTATCTAGCTTTTTAAGCTCATCCTCTAATAATGCATTATTTGCACTTGCTACCTCAATAATTTTAGCCTTAAAAGGCTTCATTTCACTCTTAAGACGAGCCATTTCCTGACGCTTTAATGGCTCTTGAATCTTAAGGCCCTCCTGAATGATATCCTCGACAGTCATTCTTGGGTCAAGTGAATCAACAGGGTCCTGGAAAATCATTTGAATTTCACGCATAATTTTTTTATTAACGTGCTTGTTATCATAATGAATTTGATGTATTTTTTCCTTTTGAACAGATACTATTTGATAAGCCTTGCTTCTTTCTGCTGCAATCTTATCGAAGCATTCCTTTTTAATATCCACAACAGCTTCCTTGTAGCCAGGATTTGACTTATCTAATCTTGAAATTTTAAGGGCAGCTTCATTTTTAAACTTTTTAACAGCTTGTCGAAGACGAATATTTGTATACTTTATTTCCTTACGATTCCATCTATCTCCAGCAGAAATACGGTAGCCTTTGTAATAAATAGATCCTGATGTAATATCATAAAGTCTAATTATTGAACGTCCTGTTGTAGTTTTTCCACAGCCTGATTCACCTACAATACCAAGGCATTCTCCTTCCTTAACATCGAAGGATACATTATTAACAGCCTTTAGCTTTGTTCTTGATGGGCCACTACCAAAGAAGAAAAACTGCTTCAGATTTCTAACTGATAAAATTATATTATTATCAATTAGCTCCTGCTTAGTTTTAATACGGGGATTAATTTTATAGGCTGATGGACGAACCATTTCAGGAATATCCTCATGCTCGTCATTTAAAACATTAGCGGCCTCATTATCAACAAGTACTAAAGTCTCATCATCAATACTATCTGGTGTTTTTGTTTTAATTGCCATTTTGAACACCTACCTTTATTGCTTTATTAATACGTTCTGAAACAATTTTTGGTTTTTCTACCTTTGGTGCATCTGGATGCAACAACCAAGTAGCTGCATAATGTGTATCAGTCACCTTAAAGAATGGAGGCTGATACTTAAAATCAATTTCCATTGCATATTTATTACGTGCTGCGAAGGCATCACCAAGTGGAGGATAGATCATATTAGGTGGGGTTCCTTGAATAGCATCTAGCTTCTCATTTGAATCAACATCTGGAATTGATGAAAGTAATGCCCAAGTATATGGGTGACGAGGATCGTAGAAAATCTCATCAACCTTACCATATTCAACAATTTTACCAGCATACATTACAGCAACTCTATCAGCCATATTTGCAACAACACCAAGGTCATGAGTAATAAATACGCATGATAAGTTTCTTTCACGCTTTAATTTATTAATCAATTCAAGAATTTGAGCTTGAATAGTAACGTCAAGAGCAGTTGTAGGCTCATCACAAATCAATACTTCTGGATTTGCAGTTAAAGCAATTGCAATAACAATTCTTTGACGCATACCACCAGAGAATTCAAATGGATATTGTCTAAAGCGCCTTTCTGGTTGCGGAATACCAACCTCTTTCATTATTTCTAATGCACGACGTTTAGCTTCCTTACGGGTAATTTTTACCTTATCAATATACTCCTCTTTAGCCTTTTTTAAACTAGCCTTATTTTTTAAAGCTGCATCATGTAATGCAATCTTATGAGCATTTATAGCATTCTTTATTTCTTTTTGATAGTTTTTAGCCTCTTGTTTTAAAGAAACTACAACCTCTTGTGTTTGATTACGATTTTCAAGGTCATGCTTATCAAATGAATTAAACTTTAATATTGCCTCTTGTAATTTTTTATTTATAATTTCAAGTGATTTTTGAAGTTCTAAAACCTTAGATGAAGGATCATAGTTTTCATAATCGCTATTAATTTTAGAAAGTTCTGTTTGATATTTAGCTTTTAGATTATCACAGTTAAGTAAATATTCATTTTTAACATTTGCATGATATTCCTTAACCTTAGTCTTTGCAACCTTAGATGCTTCAAGAAGAGATACCTTTGCAATTGCACCCTTTTCTTTAGTATCAGATTTTATTTCGGCAACCTGTGATTTATAATTTGCTGTAAGCTCAGCAATTTTAGCTTGATTAGCCTCTTTTTTAGCTGGATCTTCTTTAGCCTCTTTTTTCAATTTTAAAACATCATCATTATATTTATTAGTAAGCTTATTAATTCGCGCATTTGAAGCTGAATATATATTTTTATATTCCATATATTCCTTTGATATAAGCGAATTATACATTTGTTTAAGCTTATCATTATTGATTAAAGTAGCTTCTGTTATTTGTTTACCGATACGAACAATAGGATTTAAGCTTGAAAGAGGATCCTGGAAAATCATACCAATTTTATGTCCTCTAATCGAAACATATTCTTCTTCCGAAATTTCAAGAAGATTTTCACCATTGTACATTATTGAACCATCCTCAACAATTGCATTTTTGGCTAAAATACCCATAATTGCTTTAGATGTTACTGATTTACCAGATCCTGATTCGCCAACAATACATAATGTTTCACCCTTAATAAGGTCAAATGAAACACCACGAACTGCCTTTACAAGTCCATTGTCAGTTTTAAATGATATAGTTAAGTTATCAACACTTAGAATTTTTTCATCAGCCATTTTAATCACTTCCCTTTAATGATGGATTTAGGGCATCTCTTAATCCATTACCAAATAAATTAAATGAAATCATTAGTAATGAAATAATTATTGCCGGTATAACAATTAGCATTGGATATGAGCTTAAATATTGTTGGTTATTAGATAATAATACACCAAATGAAGCACTTCCTTGAAGTCCTAAATTCAAATAGGCAAGGGTTGCTTCACTAAATATTACACTTGGAATCATTAATACTGCACCAGTTACAATTGTACCAAGTGCATTTGGTAATACGTGTTTAAATATCAATCTTGCATCACTAGCGCCTAAAGTTCTTGATGCTAAAACATATTCTCTTCCTTTAAAACGATAGAACTGCGTTCTTGTTCTTGCAGCTGTACCAATCCAACCAGTTAAGCATAAGGCAATCGCAAATGTAACAACATTATTTCCAAGATGTAAAATACACAATGTAACTACGACAATAAATGGCATACCATTTAAAATATCCGTAATACGCTCCATAATAAGGTCTATATTTCCACCAAAATATCCAGAAATGGAACCCCATACAAGACCAATAGTAAAATTAATTGCAAATACAACAATTGCAAATAATGATGTTCTTAATGAATAGAAGGCTAAGGTAAATAAATCATATCCCGCATCAGTTGTTCCAAAAATAAATGAAGGCATACTCTTATATCCGTTATACTTATATAGTAATACATCGCCTCTATATGTATCAAGTTCTTGCCAACCCCACTTACCATTATCATCCTTTTGCCAGTATTTTAATTTAATTTGAGTTAATGTAGAACCATCAACTAAAGGACATTTGTCATTTAAAACCTTAACTTTAGAAGTAACGGTTATAGATCCACTATCAGATGTCACTTCTTTAACATCAGTTTCCTCATACCCTCCATTTTC
>URFB01000121.1 GCA_900547045.1 uncultured Mollicutes bacterium | reverse complement strand
TTCTTTATTACCAAGCATTAAAAAAGCTATGCTTTATCTTTTTTAAAAAATAAAACCCGGATTTTTCCGGATTTAGTAATAATCTTTTTAATTAACGATTAATAATTTTAGTTATATTTTTAAGTCTAATTGAAATAGTACCATCGGGCTCATCAATAAATTCAAGATGCTCATTATCAAGAAGCGTCTCTGATGGAAACTTAATTTCAATTCCTGAATCAGTCTTAATACTATGATTTTCAGCTTTTTTTAGAGTAAAGCTTCTATCTAAGCTAATATTTTCATTGATTCCCTTAGAATGCATCTTAGCATTAAAATCCGCTGTTGCTTGAGGCTTGTCCTTAAAGATAACCTCCGAAATAGCTTCAGGCTTCATATTTTCTATTACAGGAGTATCAATCAAGAAGTTTTTAACCTGCGCCATAGCGATACAAGGATTAACACCATGCTCCTCACAAACCTTAGCTGTTACATTTTTAATAATTTTAAATTGCTCAGTATTTGACATTTCATAATTAGCATGAAGATATTCTTCTAATACAAAGTGCTTCTCATTATTAATCATACGCTTCTTTTCCTGTGAGAAGATTTCAAGAGTATCAAGATTAATAATAGCATAGGTATTTACCTGAATAGCTGATTGGGGAAGGGTTGAAAAGCTTTTAACAACTAAATTAGAAATTTTACCATCATAATTTTCAGTTAAATGAGTAATTCCCTCTTTATTTTCCAAAATAACAATGGCAAAAAAGGTAGAGCTTGACTCTCTAAATTCACCAATAAGTAAATCTACAGCTGGTGATTCACTTACCTGTGATAAAATAGCATTTAAATCCTTTGTTACAATTGATGCAAGCTCTAAAAAGCTAATTTCCGTATTCTTATATTTAAGTAGATTTTCCTTAAAGCTTGAATCTTCAACAAATTTTCCCTTTCTTCTTGAGGCACTAGACATTGTATTATTGTATATTTTTAAAATATAATCAATTGTCGTTTCGCTTGAAAGATCTAATTCTGTTTCTGAAAATAAATGAGAGCCAGATCTTAAATCTAAAATTTGTAAGATAGAATGTGTAACAATCATAATAATCTCCTTAGAAAAAGCACCTTAGAATAAAGGTGCAAAAATTTTTAATATATCCTTAAAAATGCGAATAATCCATGGTCTTCTTAGCTTTTTAAGATTCATTTTAATACCATCATTTTCAGCAGTATTTAAAAAATCCGCCTTCATATCTATTATTGATGATTCCTTATAAAGCCAAAGACCACATTCGTAGTGATGAATAAAGCTTCGATAATCTAGATTAACCGTACCAACGGTTGCGTACTCATCATCACAAACAAACATTTTAGTATGAATAAAGCCAGGCTTATACTCATAAACCTCAATGCCAGCCTCAAGCAAAGGCTTACAATTAGACCTAGTAAGCATTAGCATTGTTTTCTTATCTGGAATATGAGGTGTAATTAATTTAACATCAACACCTCTTCTTTTGGCAAGCACTAAGGCCTCAAGCAAGGAATAATCACAAATAAGATATGGGGTAGTAATATAGAGGTATTTTTTGGCCTGATTAATAATGTTTAGATAAACACCAAGCCCAATGTTTTCCTTAAAAATAGGCTTAGGCCCAGAACCATAGGCTTGCAAAAAGCCCTTTGATTCGTATTTTTCATGCTCAGTCGCAATAAAATCATCAATGAAAAGCTGACGTGTAACCATTACATTATAGTTTTGAAGGAAGAGGGCAACATAGGAATCAACCGCTGAGCCCTTAATCATAACGCCTCCATCCTTCCATTTACCAAAGGGATGGGTAGCATTAATATATTCATCGGCGATATTGATTCCCCCTGTAAAGGCTACAAGTCCATCAATAACCGTAATTTTTCTGTGGTCACGGTGATTGTGAATAGCTGAAACGATAGGAATAAATTTAGACATATCCAAGAGAGAGAAAAAATTTTATTGAGGGCCACCGCCTCAATTCCTTCCTCCCTTAATATCTTATAAAAATTACCTGGTATTTTTGAAGCACAGCCTATATCATCATACATCAGATAAATCTTAACACCATGAGCAATTTTATCAAGAAAAATTGCATGAATTTCATCCCACATTTTACCCTTTTCAATAATGAAATATTCAAAGAAAATATATTTTTGAGCCTTCTTTAATTCTTCCTTTAGGGTCCCAAAAAAGATTTCTCCTGTAGCCAGATATTTAGAATAGCAATTGCTATAGGCATGAAGCCTACAGGAATTAAGAATATATTGAGATTGTCCATAGGCCATAACATTCTTTTTAAGCTCAACCGAAGGCTCCGCAACCGCATTTTGAGTTACCTCATAAACATCTGAAAAGCGAGATGACATCTTTTTAGTCATCTTTTTTCTACCAAAAAAGGCATAAAGAACAATTCCTACAAAGGGTATTAAAAGCATTAAAATTATCCAAGGAAGCTTATAGGAAGATGGCTCATCCGTATCTACCATTTTAAAGACTACAAATAGACCAATGATGGACATCATAGTTGAAAACCACGCAAATCTAGTCTCTAGATAATGCAGTAAGACAACATAGCCCACAAGCTGAATTATAATCGCAAGCCCTACAATTAATAATCTTGAAAAAAACAATTTAATAAAACGCATTACTTACTACTTTCCCCTAAAGTATAATTAATTTTTTTACGAATAAATTGCGTCATATACAGCCTCCATTTTTTAACTATTATACAACGTTTTTAATCTTTCGGCTATTATTTTTGTTTATTTTTTGTCAAAAGCTCATTCTTTTCTTTATAGTACGACTCAGTCATATCAAGGTAATGCTCATGAGGATTTTCAATTCTTTGCTCCTCTGGCCAAATTTCATTTGTAAGCTGATCATTTACATAGCTTCTGATTTCCTTAAGTTGTGGCATATCATATACAAGATTACCATCCTTAAAGATAGGAACTAAAAGCTCCTTAAGGTGAGCATTTTTAAATTCATACTTCTTCCATGGCTTTTTAGGATCAATAACCGCTAAATTATTAATATCGATTTTTTCATCAGCAAGAGCAATTAAATCCGCAACGGCCATATTATCCTCATCGTAAATACGGTAAAGCTTTTTAAGACCTGGATTTGTAATTTTTTCCTCATTTTCACTAATTTTAATTTTGGGAATAAACCTACCATTTTCCTCCTTAGCACATAGCTTATAAACCGCACCAAAGACAGGCTCTGCTCTTGATGTAATTAATCTTTCACCAACACCTAAAATATCAATTTTAGCCTCCTGCTCAATTAAAGAATTGATAATTCTTTCATCAAGGGAATTTGAAATAACAATTTTACAATCACAAAGGCCAGCATCATCAAGCATATTACGGCATTTCTTAGATAAATAAGCTAAATCACCACTATCAAGACGGATTCCCTTTAACCTATAGCCCATTGGCTCAAGGACCTCATGTGCAACACGAATCGCATTAGGTACACCCTGCTTAAGAACATCATATGTATCTACAAGCAAAATAGTATTTTTGGGATAGGTAAGCGCATATTGCTTGAAGGCTTCATATTCAGAATCATAAAACATTACAAAGGAATGGGCCATTGTACCAGATACCGGAATATCAAACATCTTGCCCGCAAGCACAGTCGCTGTAGATGATACACCACCAATATAGGCAGCACGAGCACCATAAACAGCAGCGTCCATATTATGTGCACGTCTAGCACCAAAGTCAGAAACCGCTCTACCCTTGGCAGCTCTTACAATTCTTCTTGCCTTAGTTGCAATTAAGGATTGATGATTTACCTCAAGTAAGATAGCAGTTTCAACAATTTGAGCATCAATTAATGGTGCTACAACTGTTAAAATAGGCTCATTAGGATACATGATAGTACCTTCTTTAAGAGAATAAACATCGCCCTTAAATTTAAAGCCTCTTAAATAGCTTAGGAAGGCCTCATCAAATAAATTAAGACCCCTTAAATATTCAATATCTGAATCATCAAAATGTAGATTTAAAATATATTCAACAATTTGCTCAAGTCCAGCAAAAATGGCATATCCAGCACCCTCAGGATTTTTTCTATAGAAAACATCAAAGGCTACCTTTTTATTAATATCATGGCTTTTAAAATAGCCATATGACATTGTAAGCTCATATAAATCCATTACCATGGAAAGATTTCTTTTATCTGATTGCATTATATCACCTCAATTTGTAAGCTTTTCATTGCCTCTAGGGCATTATTATGTGATTTAATGGTTACACCAGCGGTTAAATCCTTATGAACATAAATAGGAACCTCTGGTAAATGTGTTTTTACAACAATAGCATTGGCAATAACACAAATATCAGTACAAACACCAACAAAGTGAATTTCATCAATATGATTTTTTTCATTTAGAAAATCCAAATAG
>URFB01000120.1 GCA_900547045.1 uncultured Mollicutes bacterium | reverse complement strand
ACTACAGAATGGTATAATCTTTCAAAGCAAACATCAAGTGAAAGCAATGGTGAAATTGATTTATCATCATATGCTGGATGGTATGTAAATGGTAATGATCAAATTGCTGTTATTTCTAGTGGAATTCTAATTGGAAAAGATACCTATGTGATTGATAGCAAATCCTTAGTAGATGGTGTTCTTACAATTGAAGCATCTTTAAATTCTACAAGTATCTCTATTACAATTACAGGTAATTCATTATCATATAATAATGTTACTTATACAAAACAAGTTGACTAAGAAAATTAGATAAATAAGGTAAAAGATCGATAATTATATCGGTCTTTTATCATGTAAATTGAAAGTATCAAGTTTCTTTAGTAGAAAAATATAATAGTATAAGGAAAATACGAATATATTCCGAATAAAATTCGGAAAAAATGTCGAAAATTATTGATTTTATATTGATTTTATATGTATAATGTAATAGAATAAAATCATAGTGTTTTAGATTTCAATTATTTTGTTATTCTAAACAGGATAAGGAGGAAAATGTATGAATGAGGGATTTATAAGTTTTAAAAAGAAAATATTAAAAGAACATTTAACTAAATGCTTAATACTATCTATTTCTCTTGGTCTTATAGTCTTTGGTGTATTATTTCTTTTGTGGAAATTACAAGTTATTTCTCTTCCAATTTGGACGATAATAATTATTCCCGTAGCTTGTTTTATTATTAGCTTTTTTGGAACATACTTTTTATTAAAGCCATGTGATAAGGAAATTGCTAAACGTTTAGACCATGAGCTTAAACTTAATGAAAAAGTTCAAACTATGGTTGATTATAAAGATAGTGATGAATTTATAGCGTGTCTTCAAAGAGAGGATACAGAAAATAAATTAAAGGCTATATCTTTAAAAGCCTTAAAATTTAATTTGCCAATCGCTTTAATTGTACTTGGAGTAGTTGGTGTTGCATCTACAACTACAGCTGTTTCAATCCCTATGAAACACGAACAAAGTCCTGTTGAACCTGAAAAGCCATTTAATCTAACTGAGCTTCAAATTAAAAGAATTGAAGAGGTTATTGCAAAGGTTAAGGAATCTAATATTAATTCTGAGCTAGCTTCAAGCTATGAGAATGAATTGAATTCATTAATAGAGAAGCTTAAAGTAATAACTAAACAAGATACAGTAAATGAAGAAGTGCTAAAAACGATTAAAAAAATAACTAAGGAAATGAACGATACTAATAAGAACAAAGCTATTGGTAAAGCTTTAAATAGTATTGAGAGCACATTTTATGATGATAATGGCAAATTTAAGCCTGTTTCTTCAAGAAAAAACACTTTTGTTGGCAAGTGGATGACAAAGGATGAACAGAAAAAAACAATAACAATTACAAAAACATTAGTAAATGACAATGAAAAATCATATGCCTTTAAAAATGAATTGACGTCAGCTAACAATAAGCCAGGTGATACTATTACGGGATTTATTCCAGGTAGTAAGACTGAAAGTTGTGAAATTATTATGGGAAATGACTATATTACATACAATGAAGAAAATTATTATTTGTATGAAGGATATACAAAAATTAGAGATTTAGGTCGAGCAATTTATAATTTTGAAGGTAATTTAAACAATTATTTTCAAGGAATTAAAAATGATTATTCTGAGCTTTCAAGCGGATTATATGGTTGGCAATATACATATGCTAAAACAATTGTTGATTCAACTGCGATAAAGACGGCAATTGAAACAACAAATTTAGTAGAAAATGATTATTATAAAGCTTTTATTGAGTATAGTGATACCATTAACACTGTACAAAACACATCAGTATCAAAAGTTTTAGATTTAATTAATGCGGCAGTAGATACTCTTGAACAAAATATTACAAAATTATTTAATCTTGAAATGAAAAATCGTGATACAGTTTATTACATTGAGGATGAATTAAGAGATATATTTGGTTTAGATCCTGCAAGTAGAATTGATGACAAGCTTGAAGAAGATAAAGATATTTCAAGTGATGATGACAATTCAAATGAATCAACAACTGATAAAGTTAGTGGTGGTGGATATGGTGAAGGTGAGACAAAGTATGCTCATGATGATTATTTCTTTCATTATGACCCTTCAACAGGTGAGTCTACATTCTATGCATATGGAAAATTCTATACAACATATCAAGGCTATTTTGAAGCCTTATCAAATGAGGGCGTTTTAACTGATGAAATGCGTGAATTTATTGAAAGTTATTTTAACAAGTTAAATACTGGCCTTGATAGTGAAAAAAATAAAAATTAGGAGAATAATATGGAAAACATTGAAAAAGTAAAAAAGTTTAGTGAAACAATTAAAACAATTAAAGCTGAGATTCATAAGGACGTAGTAGGACAAGAAGACATTGTTGACAATGTTATTATTGCGATTATTTCTGGAGGTAATGTACTTCTTGAAGGTGTACCAGGTGTTGGTAAAACACGATTAGTACGTACTTTAGGAAAAACGTTATCATTACCATTCTCAAGAATCCAATTTACACCAGATTTAATGCCATCTGATGTTACTGGTACTAATATTATTCAAAAGGATGAAACTGGTAAAATGAAGATGGTTTTTCAAAAAGGACCTATTTTTGCCAACTTAGTTCTTGCTGATGAAATTAACCGTGCAACTCCAAAAACTCAATCAGCCATGCTTGAGGTAATGCAAGAGCACAAGGTTACTATTGCAAATCAAACATACAAGATGGCAGAGCCATTCTTTGTTCTTGCAACACAAAACCCAATTGAACAAGATGGTACTTATCCTCTTCCTGAGGCTCAAATGGACCGTTTTATGTTTAAATTAGTTATGAATTTCCCAACAATTGAGGAATTAAAAGATATCGTTAATATGACACAAATTACTCTTGAAGAAACTGCAAATGCAGTTGTTGATGGACCAACAATTCTTGAAATGCGTGAGCTTTCTAAGACTGTTCCTGTCATTGACGATGTACTTAATTTTGCGATGACTTTAATTTCAATTTCTCACCCAGAGCTTCCAAACACATCTGAAACTGCAAGAAAGTATATTAAATATGGTGTTTCTCCTCGTGCTGGACAAGCTTTAATTACCGCTGCTAAGGTTCGTGCATTAATAAATGGTAATTTTAATGTATCTATTGAAGATATTGAAACATTAGCTTATCCTGTATTAAGACACAGAATTAAGATTAATTATACTGCAATCAATGAACATCTATCAGTTGATGATGTTATTGGTTTATTAATCAGTGAAACTAAAAGGTACTGCAAATAATTATGGCAAAGTATGCAATTAATGAAGATTTTTTGCAACAACTTGAAACATTAGAATTGATTTTAAAAAATAATGTAGCCGGAGTATTTGGTGGAAATCATCAAAGCAAAAACTTCGGCTCATCTTGTGAATTCGCCGATTATAGAGATTATATTCCGGGTGATGATATTACTAAAATTGATTGGAATGCATATGCTCGTTTTGAACATTTATATCTAAAGCAGTATTTAGACGAAAGACGACTTCATAATAAAATATATTTAGATGCTAGCCGTTCAATGGATTATAACAATAGTAACAAGGCGGTAAAAGCATTACAGGTTGCTGCAGCTTTTGCCTATCTATCAGTTATTATGATGGATAAGGTTTCAATTTATTATATTAAAGATGATCATGTATATGACCTTGCATTAAACATTGCAAATAAAGACCAATTTTTTAATAACATTCAAAAGCTTAATGAAATTGATTTTGATGGTGATTTCAATTTCAGTGAAGCAATTTTACCAACTAATGTTGGTTATGGTGATGGTCTTTCTATTATTGTTTCTGATTTTTTGACAGAAAATGATTTTGAGCGTGGTATTGATTATCTAATTAGCAAAAAACGTGATGTATTATGCTGCCAGGTTCTCGCAAGTGATGAAATGCGACCAATGTTTAATGGAAAGATACATTTATTTGATTCTGAAAATGCACTTAATGATTATAGGAAAAACATAAATAAGGATGTACTTAATGCTTATAGAGACGCTTTAAGTTATATTATTGATTCCATGTCTGATTTTTGTGTTTCTCGTGGTGCAACATATCTTCTTTGTGAAGAGAAGAAATTTATTAATGATATTTTCTTAAATGAGTTAATTGAGAAGGGGGTACTTAAATAATGAGCTTTCTTTATCCTCTTGGATTATTGGGTTTAATTGGAATCCCTATTTTAATTATCATTTATATTATTAAAAATAAATATACTGAGCAAACAATTGCTAGTACATATATTTGGAAGCTTAGCGAACGCTTTTTAAAAAGAAAAAAGCCCATTTCTAAGCTAAGAGGTTTAATTAGTCTTATTTTACAATGCTTAATTGTTCTTTTCCTTTCATTTTTAATTGCTAGACCATCACTAATAATTAAAGGTGGAGCAAATGATTAT
>URFB01000119.1 GCA_900547045.1 uncultured Mollicutes bacterium | reverse complement strand
GCAGTAATCGAAACTAAGTAGTTTAAATTGAGTAAATGTCTAATTAAGGCATTTACTCTTTTTTTATGCTAAAAAAATGATAAATTTGATTTATAAAATATTAAATAAATGGCTTTACTATCTTGAATTATCTTTCTTTTTAATGTAGAATAAAAATAGACATTTAATAAATATTTTATATTTATTTTATTCTATAAATTTATTTATCAGATTAGAGGAAAATTATATGTTTAAAAAATTATTTGATGCAGGTTATAAAGAGCTAAAAAGATGTGAAAAGATTGCAAAGCAGGTTTTTTCATATGATGAAGCAATGTCTAAGCTTTCAGATGAAGAGCTACAGGCAAAAACTCCTTATTTTAAGGAATTATTAAAAAATGGTAAAACTTTAGATGACATTTTACCAGAGGCTTATGCCGTTGTACGTGAGGCTGCTTATCGTGTTATTAAGAAAAAGCCTTTCTTTGTTCAGGTTTGTGGTGCCATTGCCATTCATGGTGGTAATATTGCCGAGATGAAAACTGGTGAAGGAAAAACCCTTACTGCAGTAATGCCTGCCTATTTAAATGCCTTAGCAGGTAATGGTGTTCATATTGTAACTGTCAATGAGTATCTTGCTCAGCGTGAGGTTGATGGTGAAATTGGTACTGTTTATCGTTGGTTAGGCTTAACAGTTGGTTTAAATATTCGTGATTTAACTCGTCAGGAAAAGCGTGAGCAATACGATTGCGATATTCTTTATTCAACAAATAGTGAGCTAGGCTTTGACTATTTAAGAGATAATATGGCAGTTAGAGAAGAGGATCTAGTTCAGGTTCGCGGTCTTAGTTATGCCATTATCGATGAGGTCGATTCAATTTTAATTGATGAGGCTCGTACTCCTCTTATTATTTCTGGTGGTGCTAAGACCTCTGCTGTTTCATACCAATCAGCTGATAGCTTTGTTAAGAGTCTAAGTGATGAGGACTATGAAATTGATATTGAATCTAAAACAATTCAATTGCTTGAGTCTGGTGTTGAAAAGGCTGAAAAGCAATTTAATCTTAAAAATCTATATGAGCTTGAAAATGTTGGTCTTGTACACCGTATTAATAACGCTCTAAAGGCTAATTATATTTTTACGAATGGCGTTGAATATATGGTTCAGGATGGCGAGGTTGTAATCATTGATTCATTTACTGGTCGTGTTTTAAAGGGACGTCAATATAGTGAGGGTCTACACCAAGCCTTAGAGGCTAAGGAAGGCGTAGAAATTAAGCAGGAAACTGTAACTGTAGCTACAATTACATATCAAAATTTCTTCCGTATGTATAAGAAGCTTTCTGGTATGACTGGTACTGCTAAGACTGAGGAAGAGGAATTTAGAAACATTTATAATATGTATGTTGTAGAGGTTCCTACTAATAAGCCTGTTATTCGTAAGGATATGCCTGACTTACTTTATTGCTCAATGGAGGCTAAGATTAATGCTCTTGTTGAAGAAATTAAAGCACGCCATGCTACAGGACAACCAATTCTTGTTGGTACTGTTTCTGTAGAATCATCTGAGGTTATTTCTAAAAGATTAACACACGAAGGAATTCCTCATGAGGTTTTAAATGCTAAAAACCATGCACGTGAGGCTGAAATTGTCGCTGTTGCTGGTCAAAAGAACGCCGTTACAATCGCAACTAATATGGCTGGTCGTGGTACCGATATTAAGCTTGGCGAGGGTGTAAGAGAGCTTGGTGGCTTATGTGTTCTTGGTACTGAAAGACATGAATCACGTCGTATTGATAATCAGCTAAGAGGTCGTTCTGGTCGTCAAGGAGATCCAGGATACTCACGCTTCTATACTTCATCTGAGGACGATTTACTAAAGCGTTTTGGTAGTGATTCCTTCAAAAATAGAATTAATATGGCTATTCGTCTTGCGAATGGTGGAGATACATCTCTACCTTTAGAGTCAAAGATGTTTACAAAGCTTGTAACAAATGCTCAAACTCGTATTGAGGGTGCTAACTATGATTCTCGTAAGAACGTACTTAAATATGATGATGTCATTCGTAAGCAACGTGAGCTATTCTATGATCAAAGAATGCACATTATTAAGGATAAGTCAATTGAGCCAATTGTTAATAATTTAATCAAGGCTGGTGTTGAGAATGCTGCGTTTGCTCATATGGAGCAGGTTGGTCATTCAAAATATAATATTGATGATGAGGCAATTACTAAGGAATTTAACAATCAATTCTTTGGTCAGGGTGCCGTTGATATAGGCGTAATTCAAACGCTTGATGAAAATCAAATTTGTGATTACCTAACTGATATTGCGTTTAAAAAGTTAGAAGAAAAGAAGGCAATGTTTGAGGATGAAATTTATCAGGAATTCCTTAAGGTTGTTGTCTTAAAGGTATTTGATACTCATTGGACTGAGCACATTGATAAGATGAGCGAGCTTCGTCAAGGTGTTTCTTTACAATCCTATGCTCAACAAAATCCATTCCAAATTTATCAAAAGGAAGGTGTTGAGCTATTCAATAAGATGATGAGAAGCATTGAAACTGATGTCTTAAAGTATTTAATGCGTGCTCAAATTAGGTCAAATCTTGAGCGTGAGGAAGTAAATAAGAATACAGTAACAAACGATTCAAAGGGTGGAGAGGCTAAGCGTGCACCTAAGAAGAGCCTTGTAACTGTAGGTAGAAATGATTTATGTCCTTGTGGCTCTGGTAAAAAATATAAATATTGTCATGGAAGATAAAAAGCTCTTAGGAGCTTTTTTCCCTATTGTGGAGGTATTAGATGGAAAAATATGAAATTAATAAATATTTAGCTAGCTTCAAAGAAGAGGTAGCTGATTTATATCAATCATTAAATATAGAAGAGCTTAATAAGGAATTACCTTCACTATCTAAAGAGGTTGAGGACCCTAATTTGTGGAATGATCCTCAAAAGGCAAATAGAATTATTGCAATCTATAATTCGAAAAAGGAAAATGTCTCAATTTATAACGAAATGTCATCAAAGCTTAAGGATATGGAAGAAATTGTTTCATTCATTGATGATCCTGAGTATGCTAAGCTTTTAGAGGAGGAAATTTATAACTTTGAAAAAAGAATGAAGGACCTTGAAATTAGAATTACCTTATCAGGTGAATACGACAATAGTGGTGTAATTATGGAATTCCATCCTGGTGCTGGTGGTACCGAATCAATGGACTGGGCATTAATGCTTTACCGTATGTATCAAAGATATTGTCAAAGACATGGCTTTAAATTTAATACTATTGATTACCAGCCAGGTGAGGCAGGTATTAAATCTGCGACCGTTGAAATTTCTGGTTCCTTTGCCTATGGTCTTTTAAAATCCGAGCGTGGAGTTCACCGTCTAGTTAGAATTTCACCCTTTGATGCAAACAAGCGTCGTCATACCTCATTTGCTAGTATCGATATCGCACCGGTGATTGAAAATAATAATGATATTGAAATCAATGATGAGGATATTCGTATTGATACCTATTGTTCATCAGGTGCAGGTGGCCAAGGGGTTAATACGACCTATTCAGCAGTTCGTGTTACGCATATTCCTACTAATACGGTTGTAACATGCCAAAATGAAAGAAGCCAAATCAAAAACAAGGAAATTGCTCTAAAGGTCTTAAAATCAAAGCTTTTAGAGCTTAAAATCCAGCAGGAGCAGGAGCAAATTCGTAAGCTTAAGGGTGAACAAATGGATATTGGCTTTGGTTCGCAAATAAGATCGTATGTATTCTGTCCATATACGCTTGTAAAGGATCATCGTACTGATTATGAAACAGGTAATATTCAGGCCGTAATGGATGGCGAAATTGATGAGTTTATTAAGGCTTATTTAAAAATGAATGCGAGGGGTTAGAATGAGAAAAAGGCTTAAGTCTTTTTTATGGATTACAGTTGGGGTGTTTTTAATATCATTTGCATATTATTTCTTTTTAGAGCCAGCTAAGCTTGTAACAGGGGGAGTTACAGGTCTTATGATTATGCTTGAGCCCTTTTTACCCTTTCCACCATCAATTTTGATGTATATTTTAAATATTAGCTTACTTTTTGTAGGACTATTTTTACTAGGAAAGGATTTCTTTTTTAAAACCTGTTATGCATCGGTCCTGTCACCATCCTTTATTTTAATTTTGGAAAGATCCTGTGAGGCAGATATAATTTTACGAGGAGTAAATCCTAATAATTGGTATTTTATTTCTATGCTAGTTTCATCTGTTTTAATGGCCTTAGGTCTTGGTATTTGCTTCAGAGTAAATGCTACAACCGGTGGAATGGATATTATCCAAAAGATTATGACTAAGTATTTACATATTCCTTATTCTAAGACAATGTATCTTACGGATTGGGTTATAATTTTAATTTCGGGCTTTTTTATTCGTCCTAATAATTCCATTTATGGAATTGAGGGTGTTGTTTATGGCTTAATTTGTGTTTATCTTTTAGGATATATCG
>URFB01000118.1 GCA_900547045.1 uncultured Mollicutes bacterium | reverse complement strand
TATGAAAGTTCGATACATAGCTAACGCTAAAATTTTCAAACTCATTTCTTATCATATCATACTGATTAACCTTATAGCTTCTTGTTGATTTAGTATCTACCTCCTCAAGCATCATAAAATCTGCTTGTTGAGCTTTTAAAATATCAATGGATCCATTAGTATTTTTTAATACATTTTCCTTCGAACGAGCCTTGCCATATTTACCCTTAGTTTTCGTACCATCATTCATTACACCCGTATCCATAAAGAATGAATAATCACGGTCATAGGCCCCAAAGCCAATATTGTAGCTAAGGGCAGTATATTCACGCCCCTTTTCAATAGTATTCTCCTGATTATTTAATACCTCAATATCGATATTGCCAATTCTTTTGCTTTTAGCATTAAGCGTTAATACAAAAATACCCGCAAATGCCACAATAGCTAAAAATACCGATAGCACTATAATTAAAGTTATTTTAAGTTTCCTCATATTTATCTTCCTTTCACTAATTAATTACAAGAAGGCTTATTTAGCCTATGATACTCCTTAAGCTTACCATTTAAGTAGCATATTTCAAGCTCAATCGATGACTCGTTAAAAACATCATTAATGAAAAGATAATCACCCTCCCACATATTAAGCTTTAATATTTCATCCTTAGTAAA
Source organism: uncultured Mollicutes bacterium (assembly GCA_900547045.1). Taxonomy (GTDB): domain Bacteria; phylum Bacillota_I; class Bacilli_A; order Acholeplasmatales; family Anaeroplasmataceae; genus CAG-307. The sequence goes on along the minus strand of URFB01000118.1, from coordinate 3,930 downwards.
CCACGCAAGCTCACCCTCATCACATTCGTGCATTTGTCCTTCAAAAGAATGAGATACAAAAATATCCATGCTTTGTTCAAAATCACCCGTAAATAAAACCTGACCTAAATGCTTAAAATCTAAAAGCCTGTAGCCTGTTTCCTCATATACCTCTCTTATACAGGCCTCCTCCTTCGTTTCATTTTCTTCAATGTGACCACCAACAGTAATCCACTTATCTTTATTAGGGTCTATTTTCTTTTTGTTACGGTAAAGCATTAAATATTTACCCTCACAAGCTAAATAGCATACAATTGTTTTTTCCATTTTTCCACCTAAATTGCTCTACTTTCGTGACAAGTAAAATAAAAAATTTGTTGCTTATCACTAAGCTTTAAAATAAGCCTTTTTACTAAATCAAAATTATTACTATCTAAGGCCTGAAAGCTATCATCTAAAATAATGAAGGGTCTTTCCTTAAAAATATTATCCATGATAGCTAGCCTGTAGCATAACAAAATAACCGTTTTTTCTCCACTTGATAGCTCGCTATAATCCTTAACAAGCATACCGTCCTTAAAGGCTAAATTATAATCCTGATCAATTATTACATTAAGACCTAAGCTATTATTTAATAATTGTGCATAATAGCTAAAGCTATCCTTAACAGGCTTAATATATTTATTTTTAATACTTAAGGAGGCCTCCTCTAATGATGAAATAGTTTTTGTAATAATATCATATTTATGCTTAAGGCTCTTATAGCGCTCTTCTTCATTTAAAAGCTCATTTTCCTTATCATCAAGAATTTCTAAATCATTTTCAAGCTCAGAAATTGCATTTGCAATAATATTAATTTTACTTAGCATTTCCTTATAATTGTTATATAGGCCTTCTGATGATTTAGCTTCCCTTCTTTCCTTAGATTTTAAATTATGATCATGATAATAATCATTAAGCTCCTTGTCAAGCCTAGTAGCCTCACGATTAAGCCTTAAGGCCTCGCTATAATCAAGCCTTGCTAGATTAAGATAATTATCTAAATTATTAGCTTCTATTTCATAGCTTAATTTAATATTATCAATCTTATCTTGATTTTCCTTAATATCAGCCTGAAGCCTCAAGACCTTCTCATCACTAAGCCTTTTATGCTTCTTAAGCTCATTATATTTACATAAGTCTCTAAAAAGAAGATCTAATGCTAGACTATAATCCTGATTCTCATAGCCATATTTCTTTAAAAAATTATTAAGCTTATCATCTATTATGGCAATCTCAGCTTCTCTTTTTTTAGCTTTTTCTTCGATATTATTTTTATTTATACAAGCACTCTCATACTTTTTTATTTCCTCTTTAAATAAAGTAATAGCTACATCCTTATTGGTATTTATAGCTGAAGAAAAGCCAAAAGGAGAAATAAGCTCATCAATTTTAAGGCTAAGCTCCCTAAGCCTCTTAGATTCATCGCTATTAATCTTCATTTTATTACTATAATTAAGCTTATTATTTAAGTAAATAAACCCCGATACAAAGGCTAAAGCTAGGCCAATTATGGCAAGGGAAAAGAAAAGCTTATTAAGCATACCTAGTCCAATACCAGTTATAACAAAAAGGAAGGAAAGCACCAAAAGAATAATTTCTAATAAGGGCTTTTTATGATTAATAGCTTGATTCGCTTCATTTCCTGCCTTATATTCTAAATTAAGCCTCTCTAGGCTAGATAATATGCTAGAAGGATTAATAGCTTCATACTTTTTAATTAGCCGTAGCTCTTCACTATTAAGCTCATCACGCTCATTTAAAAGCGCCTTTCTTTGCATAACCAGCTCTCTTTCTAAGCCTATTTCCTTGGCAAGCTCGGGTTCATTTAGCTTTGTACTAAGAAGAGAAAGAGCTTCCTCATCAGCTTGACTTAATCTTGCACTAGCTAAAGCAGCCTCCATTTTAGTATTAGCCCTTAAAAGAGAGCTAAGCTCATCAAGGGTACTAGGGCTTGGCATATTATTATGATATTTAGCCTTGATTTCTAAAAGTGAAGCCTGCACCCTTAAAAGCTCGGCCTTTTTTTCATCATAATGATCAAAATAGCTATTAATTTTTTCAGCCTCGGCATTAAGCTTATACTCATTGCTAAGTCTTGATGATTCCTCCTCTAGCTTATTATATTCTGCTCTTTTTTCAGCTAAGGCTTTTTCCTTAGCCTTTAAATTTATAATTTGATCATTAAGACTATCAATTTTATTTTTACTTAGGGCAATACTACCATTCACATCACTTTTTCTTAAGGGCTTATATTTCTTTTTTAGGTCCTCTAAATATTTTAAAGCATTATCAAAGGCTAAAGCATCATCCTCATCAAGGCTATAATGACCTAATCGACCATTGATAGCTGAGCTTGTTTCAAGCTCTAAATCATAAGGATTAATAAAAATCGTTTTTAAAAATGATGCTAAATTAAGTCCAAATATATATTCACCAGGAACCTCTTTAATTAGGCTATCATCCTCATAAAATAAAAGGGTATCATTTGACTTCCTTTTAGAAAATTGTGCAATAATTTTATATATATGTCCATTAGCTAAAAGCTCTAGGCTACCTCCAGCATTATCCATTCCATAGGGAATCGCCTTTTTTCTAAGCTCAGGCTTAGAAATACCATAAAGCATCGCACAAATAAAGTTACAAATACTTGACTTACCATAGCCATTATTTTTTAGAATAGTATTAAGGGCCAAGGGATCCATCTGGTATTTTTTTAAGGGGCCAAAGGCTTCAATTTCTATTTTAGTTATTTTCATATCCTTCACTTTGTCCTCCCTCTAATACCTTCAGGCCTAAGGAAATAATTTCCCTTTTGTCAGCCTCTGAAATATCATCTTTCGCTAAAACACCACGCACAAATTCACCCTTAAGCGAAATATCGCTTTTATAATCGTCTAAATTAACAATAATGCTTGTATCTATAATAATTCTTAAAAAATAAATATTACTATAATAGCATTTAATATCCGTTGGGGTTAAATCAAGCGAAGGTGATACATCTCCCTTAAGCGTTATCCTATATATATCATTATTATTTAAAGAAGAAGCTCGATTAATTTTATTAATTACATCATTAACCGTTAATGAACCGGAAATATCAATTGTTAAATCATGAATTATCTTAGCAGAAAAAGGAATAAATTCATGCTTAATTTTATCCGTAATATCTAAGACAATAAAGCCCTTAGGCCCAAGCTCATCAAAGCCACGTCCCTCAATACAGCCACTATAGCAGGCAATGCCTCTTCCATCAAGCCTATATTCCTTTAAGGAATGAATATGGCCTAAGGCTAAATAATCAATTTGCTTATTCCTTAGCTTAGCTAAATTAATTAAATTATAGCCATCATGCTCAGAAATTTCACCATGAAGCATTACAATATTAATATTTTGTTCGTTTAAGGCTAAGGAATCATAAAATGAAAGAGCATTTGCCTTAGTCATTTCAAGGCCGGATATTACAAGCTTATCATATCGATATTTCGTCCATGTATCACTAAAGTGCTTAAGGTTTGAAGGTGTATCATCATAGACCTCATTTAGATCATGGTTTCCTTTTAAATATAAAAAATCAATATCTTCATAATTTCTAATCGTTGTATAAAAATTATCCTTATCCTTTTTAAAGGGTGTATCTGAATCAAAAATATCCCCTGCAAGCAAAATAATATGAATATCATTTTCCCTTGCATATTCACACATTCGCATAAAGCTAGCTCTTAAATCAGCCCTTCTTTCCTTACTAATATCCGAAAGACTAGTATTTATTTTTGATCCTAAATGAATATCTGCACAATGAATAATTTTCAAATTACCACCTCAATAACTAGATTTTAACACATTTTTCGCTTTTTTACACCCAAGCTTTAAAGCTTATTCTTAGCTTTGTTAAGATATCGTTATTTTTTA
>URFB01000117.1 GCA_900547045.1 uncultured Mollicutes bacterium | reverse complement strand
CAGAGGAAATAAAGCTGTGAAATTTAATGCGCACAATATCACCACACTACAATAATAATATTAATAAAACCAGGATTAAGCCTGGTAAATAAAAGAAACCGATTAACGCTACATTTATAAAATTAAAAGGAATTTCAAAATAAAAAAATTGACCAATTAAATTTATTAATAAAATACTAATCGTACCAATTAGAAGGGATTTGATTAAATATTTTATTATTTTCACATTATCACCATCAAATTATATGATGAAAATGACTAATTATTCATTATAATCGCGTCTACCCTCTAAAGCCTTTAAAACGGTTGTTTGATCGGCATATGAGATATCTCCACCAACTGGAATACCATGAGCTATTCTTGTAATTTTAACGTCAATACCCTCAAGCAAGGCCTTAATATATCTAGATGTTGTTTCCCCCTCAAGGGTTGCATTACAGGCTAAAATGATCTCCTTGATGCTTCCTTCCTTAGCTCTTTCGATTAAGGATTTGATATTGATATCATCAACACCAATTCCCAAGGAAAAATCTATGGCACCATTAAGAACATGATATAAGCCCTTATAAACACCTAAAGCCTCTAAAACGTATAAATCCTTAACACTTTCAACAACCATCACCTTGGTCTTGTCTCTTGTGCTATCACTACAAATCGGACAAATATCTTCCTCTGATAAATTACCGCAAATTTTGCAGTGCTTGATATTTCTTTTAACATCAAGCAAAGCATTCGCAAAGGCCTCCGTTTTAGCCTCTGACATATTAGAGTAAACGTGAAGAGCCAGCCTAAGGGCTGTTTTTTTACCAATTCCTGGTAGCATCGAAAATGAATCAACTAATTCATTTATCGCCTTTGGATATTCCATTTCTAGAATAATCCTCCCATACCTGGAAGACCAGAGAAGCCACCAAGTGATTTTTCAGTTTCCTTTTCAATTTGCTTAATTGCATCATTGAAGGCCGCAACTAAAGAATCCTCAATCATTTCGATATCTTCCTTTGATTCTAGTGCTTCTGGGTCAATTTTAACACTCTTAACCTCGTGCTCACCTGTCATTTGGATTTCAACCATTCCTCCACCTGACTTACCTGTAAATACAGTTTCAGCGATACGCTTTTGCGCATCCATCATTTCCTTTTGCATTTTTCTAATTTTCATCATTGCAGCTTGATTCATAATTTTATTCCTCCTTAATATTTACTAAATCATGATCGAACATATTGTAAACCTCATCCTCAAGGCTTTCTTTTTTTTCTTTAACGTGCTTATGCACAGGTATTACAACTGGATTAAATTCAATACTTCCAACAGTACCTCCAGCACTCATCTTAGCTCTAAAATCATTGATAATTTCTGTCCATTTATCCTGTGGTACACAGTATAAATCATTAAATGATTGAGCTTCTGCTATAGTTTTTATGACCTGCTCATAATAAGGACTTTTCATTAACCTGTTGGCATTGGCAAGATTAGCCGTTACAAGAATAATTCCCGTATCTGATGCAGCGCCAACAACACAAGACCTTAAAAGCTCAAAATGGTTATCTGAAGACTTTATAAGGCTGTCAACCTTCGTCTTAAGCTGTTTATTTCCAGCATTAATTATTTTTGCAAGATCCTCAATTTGAATAAATTCATCATTATTGTCAATTGTACTTTCTTTAACTGGAGCCTCATATTTCATAATATCCTCAGGATTACTTGAAAAATTAATCCTAGGCTCATTTACCTCAGTCACCTTTATATTAGATCCTAGGGCGATTTGACGCTCAAGGGCCTCAACACGACGTAATAAAGATGCATAATCATTTAAGCGTCCATCAGCCATTTTTAATAGACCTAGCTCTAAATAAGCTCGCTTTTGAGTCGTAAATTTAATATTATTTAGAGTATCATTTAAAATATCAAGCCATTTATAAATAAGCTCATTGGAAATTTTAGCTAAAAAAACCTGATATTCTTCCGTTTTATAAGCACTCTTTAAAGAATTAGAGCTAGCTATTTTAGCAAGTAGGGCATCCCTTAAAAAGATAATAATATCGTTAATAATTCTTGGAATTTCCTTACCATCAGCGATAATATCAGCTAAGGCCTTTAAAACCTCCGCACTTTTTGATTCTAAAGCCATTTGAAGCATATGTAGAATAATTTGGCTTGAAATATTTCCTGATACAGCAAGCACATCATCCTCAGATATTTCATCATCGGTTGAATAGGAAATGGATTGATCAAGAAGTGACAAGGCATCTCGCATTCCACCCTCAGATGATTCCGCAATTAAATCAACTGCCTCTGGTGTTGCTTTTATTTTTTCTGAAGCTAAAACATAATTTAATCTTTCAACAATATCAGCCTTATCTAAAGATTGGAAATCAAAACGCTGACATCTTGATAAAATGGTCGCAGGAATTTTATGAGGCTCAGTCGTAGCTAAAATAAAAATGACATGACTAGGTGGTTCCTCAAGGGTTTTTAAAAGCGCATTGAAGGCTCCCTGAGAAAGCATATGAACCTCATCGATAATATAAACCTTATAACGACATTCACTTGGCAAATATTTTACCTTATCCCTTAAATCACGAATTTCATCAACACCATTGTTTGATGCTGCATCGATTTCAACAATATCAGAAATCGTGCCCTTGGTAATTCCTTTACAAATTTCACATTCATTACAAGGCTCAGTTGTAGGACCATGAACACAGTTTAAGGCCTTGGCCATAATCTTGGCCATCGACGTTTTTCCGGTACCACGAGGTCCTGAAAATAAATAGGCATGGGCTACCTTATTAAGTTTAATAGCGTTTTGTAATGTTGTTACAACATGTTTTTGTCCAGCAACGGATTTAAAATCCTGGGGACGATATGAACGATACAATGCTTGATAGGCCATGTTATCCATCCTTTCACAAAAATAATTATATCATAAATTATCACTTTTTTTACATAATAATTTTGAAATATCATAAACTTATTTTGAGGCGAGCTTTATGAAAAAATATTTAAAAAATATTGCATTATTTCTCTTATTTTTATTCCTTTATTTTCTACCTGCTTTATTCTTTAAAACTGATAAAAATTACTATAATAGCTTAGCTAAGCCCTTCTTCGCACCTAAGCCAATTATCTTTTCACTTTGCTGGACAATTCTTTATGTTATTTTTTCTGTTATTCTTGTAAAAATTCTAAAAAAGAATATCGCGAAGGACTTGTAATAATGGGAATAAATTATTTTATATCCTTCTTCTTTAATTTTTTCTTTTTTGTAAAACAAAATTTATTTTTATCTTTTTGCGATAGCTTTTTATGCTTCTGCTCAGGGCTTCTTTTATTTCTTTATTTTATGAAAAAGGATAGATATTTAGCCTTTAGTGTAACCCCATATCTTTTATGGACTGCATTTGCATCAGTGCTAATGTGCTCAATCTATTTTTTAAATTAGGTTTACACCATAATAGGAGCTAATTTGCGTATTGGGATCAAACTCCTTATAGCCAACAATTTCGGTTGATGAAGATACTAAAAGATCATAGATAGTAGTCGCAAAGCCATCGTAATTAGTATTTTTTCCAACAGACTTGAAGGTTTTAGTAACTAAATCTGAACAATAATGAGTATTTTTAGTATTTGTAATGAAGGTTAAATTATAGGGATCCCCAAGCATGGAGATAGCTTTTTTTAGGGCGATGGATCTCTCATCATCAGTTAAGCCCTTAACCCTTAAAATAATATATTTATCGGTAAATGTTATATTTTCCCAATAGACCTTACTTGATACAAAGACCTCCTTATGAGCTTCATTATATGTCGTTTCAATTACATCATAATTGGTAAGGCTTATATTATCATCTTTATAATTATCTGCACAAATAGCTGCGTGACCACCTATAAAAAAATTTATAAAGGGTGTACACCATAAATCGAAGGTTGATTCAAGCTTAATGATAATATCAAGCGGAGCACCCGGATTGATTCCATATGTGCGAAATTCAAAGGAAGATGCCTCTGTTTCACGTGAAACATTATATAATTTGATATATTTATTATTACTTTCTATTTGCGTACATTCTTTTTTAAATTCTTCAATTTTATTATATGTATATATATTTTCATAGCTAGCACCTATAATTATATAAGCGAAAGTTGTTAGACATATAATAATAAAAAACTTAAGCATAAATTTTAATTTCATAAAACCATCCTTTTATGCTATTTTATCATATTTGAACATAAAAAAAAGACCTCACTGTAAAAAGTGAAATCTTTTTTATTAGTTTTTAGGTTTAATTACGATAGCTCTTTGCTCGCCTTCGCCCTCAGATTCAGTATAAACATCGCGCCAATCAGCTAATTTTTCATGAATAACACGACGCTCAAATGAATTCATTGGATCAAGCTTAACCGCAATCTTAGTTTTAGCTACAGATTTTGCTGTTTTAGTAGCTAAAATCTCAAGCTGATGAATTCGATTAGCACGGTAAGAACCAATATCAAGTGTTACGACAATATAATCCTTTGTATAAGAACCGATTAAATTCTTAATTAATGTTTTAAGAGCCTCAAGAGTATGTCCCTTTGTA
>URFB01000116.1 GCA_900547045.1 uncultured Mollicutes bacterium | reverse complement strand
TTATTCCCATTTTTGAGCCATGATTCATTTACTATTTTTTCAAGCTCGAGAAAAAGCTCTGGAGCCTTTTGAGCCTCATCTATTATAAGCAGAGTAGGATGCATTTCTAAAAATGTTTTAGGATTTGTAATTGCAGCTGATAGCTCTAATGAATCATCTAATGAAACATAAGAATAGCCTTTATTTATAAATGCATTATATAGCAAAGTATATTTGCCAATAGCTCTAGGACCTGTTAGTAAGGTTATTGAACAGTGCTTAATTGTATTTTCAAGTATACCTTCAATTTTTCTTTTTATCATAAAACACCTTTTTTTAAAATTTGCAATTATATTTACGTATTTTCTGCAATGCAATTGCCAATTTTACAGAAATTTATTTACCTAAGCAAAATTTAGAAAATAACTCATTAATTAATAATTCTGGTGATTCCTCCCCAATAATACTTCCAAGCTTATACCAAGCATCCTTAATATCAATTTCAATCATATCAACATCAATGTGATTTAGGCATGCATTATATGCTGATTTTAAAGAATCTAAAGCTTTATTCATTAATGCCACATGTCTTGTATTTGACAGATAATTATTATCATTAGCATTAAATTCATTTATTTTAGTTATATCTAATAAAGCCGTCTCAAGCAAAGCTATTCCCTCAGAATGAAGAGCTGAAATATCTATATGTGGTATATCTAAATTAATTTTTCTTGGTAAATCCGTTTTGTTAAAAATAATGATTCTTTGTTTAGACTCGGTTAGTTTTAAAAGCTCCTTGTCCTCTTCCTCTAAAGGGTGTGATGAATCTAGCACTAAAAGACATACCTCACATTCATCAATAGCCTTCTTAGAACGCTCAATACCAATCTTTTCCACAACATCCGTACTTTTTCTAATGCCAGCTGTATCAATGAGCTTCAAGGTCACATTTCCAAGGGTTAATTCACCTTCGATAATATCTCTTGTTGTACCAGCTATATCAGTAACAATAGCCTTATCCTCTTCAAGAAGCATATTTAATAGCGATGATTTTCCAACATTAGGACGACCTACAATAGCAGTCTTAACTCCATTAACAGCCATAACACCTAAACGTGAATGCTTTAAAATATCCTTCATTTCAGTAATTAAATCTTTTACGACAGGTTCAATAATTTCATCTGTCATAACCACTGCATCATCATATTCTGGATAATCAATATTTACTTCTATTTTAGCAATTAAATCTAAAAGCTTTTCTCTTAAAGCTTTAATAAGATTTGTTGTACCCTTTCTTAAGGAATGAATAGAAGCCTTAAGCGCTAATTCATTTGATGAGCTAATGATATCCATTATCGCCTCAGATTGAGCAAGGTCGATACGACCATTTAAAAAGGCTCTTTTTGAAAATTCTCCTGGTGCGGCCATTCTCGCTCCATTTTTTAAAATTGTCTCTAAAACACGGTTTGTATTATAAATACCACCATGGCAGCTTATTTCACAGGAATTTTCACCCGTAAATGATTTGGGGCTATGGAAAACAGCTACCATTACCTCATCAATTATGTCCTCACCATCAATTATATACCCATAATGAATAGTATTAGGCTTAGCTTCTTCTAAGCTTTTTCCTTTAAACACTTTATTTACAATAAAAATGGCATCATCTCCACTAACTCTAATTACTGAAATTGCTCCAACGCCATAAGGAGTTGCAATTGCACAAATAGTATCATTAAACATAAAAATCACCTTACCTAAAGATAAGGTGATTATAGCATAAATCAATTAAAAGTGCTAGACACGACGACGCTTCTTAGTCTTAACAAAAACAAATATAGAAAGACCAGCTACAGCAACTCCACCAATAATGAAGAATATAGGATTTATACCATCGCTTTCTTTAGCATCCTCAAGGGTTAAATGAAGTTCTCCTTCTTTTTCAATACCTTCACTATCATAACTAAATGAAATATTGTAATCACCCGCAGATGACGGAATCTTATTTAAATCTGAGGTTATTTTAAGATTATCATAAGAAATACCTTTATTTAAGAGCTTGTCTCCAATCAATTTTAAAAGCTCGTTACTGTCAAAGCCTCTTGTAATGCTTGAAGCTGTAAGAATTGTCTTAGAAATAGGATCAAAATTTTTAGAGTCAATAACATTCAAATTTAAGACACCATTTTTAGTTTCTCCCTCCACAACATAGGTAAAATCAAGCTTATATTCACCTTCTTCAGTTGGAATAATCGCCTCATCAGAAAGTAATACACTGCTTGCTTCTACACCTTGTTCACGAAGTGCTTGAATAACCATAATAATAATTTCATCATTTGTCATTTTACTTAACTCTTCGGTTAAATAAACGGCCTTTTTTACAAATAGCTCAGGTGGAATGTCATCAATAATATTTATCGTAATTGTTTTATATATAACGTCACCGGTTTCAAATTCACATTCAATTTCAACATTGAAGCTATTTGGATAGCTCATTCGATTATAGATTAAATTAATATCATCATCACTCATTGCCAATTCATATGATTGATTATAATAATCACCACTATACTCATCTAAGATTCGATTAATATCAAAATTACCTATTTGTGATAAATATATATCACATTCGTCTGGTCCTAGAATTTGAGCAAGTCTTTTTTCATAAACCATAATATTAAGCTTATATTCTTTATAGTTTCCTGAACGATCTCTTGCAAAAATATTAGCATAATAATTACCAGCCTTTTGTTCATAATTCCAATCTGTGACTGTAATATCTCTTATAATCATTCCATTATCAACACAATAAAAATTTTCGATAATTTTTTCTTTTGTTAATTCAACCTCATTTGAAGTAACTAAAGTATAACTTTTATCTGTTGTATAATATTCAGAAGTTCCTGCAAAAGCTGAAAAGCCATCAAAATTACATTCATCAAGTTGTGAAACACGACGCATATCTAGTTCTTCAATAACATCATCAGACAACATTCCTTTAGGAACTCCAAAATCAGTAATTTCAACATAACCATCCTTGCCTGAATTATTTTGAATATATGCTCTTGCATACCATCCACCTAATTGCCAGTTTGTCGTTAAATCCTCTGATGGGCCGTCATCATAATACATTGTATAGCTAACTGGTAATACATCATTAAAATCACCAATAAAATTTTGTGAGCCATAGATAACAAATATCTCATCCTTTTTGATAGGATATGCACCAGTTGTTTTGACAAAATAATCACCATCTTCATACTGACCATAATTAATGTCACTATAGGATATTATTGTTTTTCCAACACCAATATCAAGCTTTGTAAATCCTTCTGCAGAAGCATTTAAAGCTTGAAGTGAAACAATAACCCCTGCAGCTAATGAAAATAAGATCTTTTTTATTTTTTTCATTTTTACACCTCCATTATAATAAAGAGTCAAAAATTACGATTTTTTTTAATTTTTTTTGAATCTTCTTGCATGAAAACGTTTTCAAGAGGCATAATCAGATTAAATTTAATGTGAAATCAATAAAAAAAGTTAAGTAAGCACTTAACCAAAAACTTATTTTTTTCTTCTATTTTTTTAATTTTCACCCATTTTATACTGAATATTTATCGCTTTTTTTGTGTAATTACACTTGAGAGAAAGCCTAAAATTACCATATATAAGATAAGCACCAATAAGTAATACCAATTGCTAGAATTAAAATTATAAGGCTCATTAAATACCGTTTTAGCACCTGTTGCAAAACGTCCCAAATATACAGCAGGATAAAAGGGTAAAAAGCTTGATGCAATCATAAATCCACCCATTGACTCAATTGGCATCCAAGCACCACCAAGTATTCCTGATGCTGAAATTAAAACTGATGAAATTCCAGGTGCAGCAGTATCACTTAGTAACATTCCAAGTATAATACCTAAAAAAATAAAATTTAATGAAATAGGAATATTCACAAGTATCAACATAAGAGCACTTACAATATTAAAATACGTTGTCTTTAAAATTAAAGATACTATAAATCCCGTTAAAATAGCCAAAATCTCTTGAATAAAGGATCCAACAATCCCAACAACTAAATAACAAATTAAAATATGTCGGGTTTTAATGGGGGCTATATATATCCGTCTTAACACAGCTGATTTCATATCCTTAGAAATAGTTAAAGAGAAAGTAAGCGTAATGAAGGAAAAAGAAAAAACAATTATACCAGGAATAAGAGATTTCATTTCAAATATTTGTGTTGCACCATTTGTATAATGATTTATTATTGCAAAAAGGAAAATCATAGCAATTGGAATGCATAAACAAAAAATGTATACAATAGGATCTCTTAATATTTCATAAAATGTTTTCTTTAATAATGCTCTATATTTCATCATTTTCACCTACAATCTTTACAAATGCATCCTCAAATGAATCACAACCTGAAAGTTTTTTTATATCATTTACAGTTCCTCTTGATACAACATGACCCTTCGACAAAATTATTACATCTTCACATAAGGATTCAATTTCTTCTAAATAATGTGATGTTAAAACAATTGTTGTTGACTTACTAATTTTCGTTATAATGTGCCATAAATCGCGTCTAGCAATAATATCTAATCCTAATGTTGGTTCATCAAGAAAAAG
>URFB01000115.1 GCA_900547045.1 uncultured Mollicutes bacterium | reverse complement strand
ATGATTTTCACATTTTCAATTAATGTTATTATCTTATTTTTGTTTAGGCGTTTTAAATCTGAGCTTCTTATCGATATGAATCATTATTTACTTGATACATGTAATGATGATTATCAAAAGGATCCTGGATTTAAGATAGATGAAGTGAAAGGAGAAGAAAAAAATGAAAACGGGCTTAAAAATGAGAGAATCGAAAACGAGAACAATCATTAGTGGTTTAAGGAAGGATTGGCAATTATATGTAATTTTACTTCCGATTGTAATTTGGTTTTTGCTTTTTGCATACAAACCTATGGCGGGATTGATTGTAGCGTTTAAACGTTATGATGCAACTTTAGGAATTGCTGGGAGCGAATTTAAAGGTCTTAGCAATTTTAATAATATTGTTGCCGGAATTAATAAGGAAGCCTTCTGGGGTGCTTTTAGAAATACCTTTATTATAAGTGCTTATGGATTAGTTTTCGGATTTCCAATTCCAATTATATTAGCCTTGTTATTTTCTGAAATAAGGAGTGAAGGGTATCGTAAAATTACACAAACGATTACTTATTTACCTCACTTTTTATCAGAAGTAACAATTACCGGTATTGTGATTACGCTTGTTTATACGGGTAAGCAATCAACAGGTGTCATAGCTCAGCTTTTGTATAGTATGAATATTTTGCCTGAGGGTACAGAAATCATCAATTCAGCCAATTATTTCAGACCATTATACATTATTACAGGAATCTGGAAGGAAAGCGGTTATAACTCAATCGTTTATTTCGCAGCTATTATGGGTATTTCCCCTGTTATGTATGAAGCTTTAAAGGTTGATGGTGGAAATAAATGGCAGGAGATAAGATATGTAACGATTCCTGGAATGGCACCAACATTAATTATCATGATAATAATGAGAATTGGTAAGATGCTATCGGTTGGTTATGAAAGAGTTTTATTACTTTACAACTCTAATACATATATTACGGCTGATGTATTGTCAACATTTGAACAAAGGCTTGGTATTGAAACAGGAAACTTTGGCTTAGGATCTGCGGTTGGTATCTTTAATTCAGTAATTGGTTTTGCACTTGTTATCGGAGCTAATGCGATTAGCCGTCAGGTATCAAAAACTTCATTATGGTAGGTGTTTTATATGAATTCAGAGCGTTTAAGTAAAAGTGAAATAATTTTTAAGGTATTCGCATATCTTTTAGTTACAATTTTTGCCATATTATGCTTGTATCCATTAATTTATGCATTTAGTGTTTCAATCAGTGGAAAGGTTGCATATGAAAGTGGATCAATTGTATTATGGCCTAAGGATTTGACAATTCAAGCATATCGCATGGTTGTTCTAGATAAAGGCTTTTGGATATCTTATATTAATACCTTATTCTATACTGTTTTTGGTACGGTTTGGAGTATGTTCATTTCTTTAACCGGTGCTTATGCGTTATCGAAGGATAAGCTAATGGGAAAAAGAAAATGGAATTTCTTTCTTGTATTTACAATGTGGTTTAGTGCAGGTATGATTCCTCAATATTTAAATTATAAATCACTAGGTGTAGATAATAAGTGGGGAATGGTTGTAGCGTTTGGTGTTCAGGCTTATAACATAATACTTTTAAGAAATGCCTTTAATGCAGTTCCAAAAGAAATTGAAGAAGCAGCTACAATTGATGGAGCTAATGAATTCCAGGTATTTTCAAGGGTATATATTCCAATGTCTGGCGCATCTATTGCAACGGTAACATTGTTCTATGCTATTTCTAGATGGAATGGTTATTATTGGCAAAGAATGCTTCTAAAAGATTCTAATGAACAAGCATTACAGGTATATTTAAGAACATTAATCGAGAATTATCAAAAATTATATGATGAATCAGCGGTAGTATTACCTTATGCTGCAGATAGCTTGGTTTATGCGATTATAATTTGTTCTATAATTCCAGTTCTTATTGTATATCCATATATACAAAAATATTTTGCGAGGGGTGTTAACTTAGGTGGCGTAAAAGGTTAGAAATTAGAAAAAGAATAGTAAATATTTAGATTGGAGGAAAAAATAAAATGAAAAAAAAGATATTTACATTGTCATTAGCAACAGTTGCAGCATTATCACTTGCAGCATGTGGCAAAACAACAACTACTAGTGGTGATTCAGTTAAAGATGATTTAACCAAATCAGTCGAATTAAAAATGAATTTAGCTTATGGAAATAAGAGCCAAACAATTACTTATGCTCAATCTTCTCCATTAACATTGCCAGATGGTAAAACAGTTGTTACATCTGGACAATTGAAGCCTTTCTGGACCCATGTATCAAATGAACTAAATATCAATATGAAGGATGTTACAGTTCAAGACCAAAAAGCTAAGGATATGATTACAACAGCTGCAGCTACTGGATTTTCAGATGCTACTGTTTATGGAGGAAATTCAATTGGTGAATCATTAATGAGCTATGGTACACAAGGTATGTTTACTAGTATTTCTCAATTAATGGATCAGGGAAATCTTCCTAACTTTAAAGCATATTTGGAAAAGAATCCTAATGTTAAGAGCGCAATTACCGCTTATGATGGTCAAATTTATCATATTCCATATATTGCCGAGATTGGTCAATATGCTCGTGATTTTCATATGAGAAAAAGCTGGGTTACAGGCTTACTTGATGGTGATTCACAAGCTTATGATACTGATACAATAATTAATAAGTCTTATACTGGTGCATTTACTGGAGCTAATGCAAGAACCGGTAGTAACGGTGGAACTGTAACACCTAAAAAAGGCATTACAATTACTAAGAAAACTAATCAAAATATTGTTGAAATTATGAATAATTTATCTTCAATGAATGGTGAAAATTTGGCTCAAGCATTGAAGAAATATATTAAAGATAATTATGATTATACTAAACCAAGTGAGCTATATTTAGGTGAAAAGGCAGCTTATGATATGGATGAGCTTGTTGCATTATTCAGAGTTATCAAGGCTAATCCAAAGTTTTTAACAGATGGTAAAGCAACAGAAGTATACCCATATTTTACAAGACAATCTAAATATCGTGAGGATATTTTAAGATTTAGTACATATTTAGATGGTGGTAGAGTTCATGGTTCTGATTCATATGAGTCACGCTTTGAAATTGATAAAAATGGCGAATTACAATATACATATTCAAAAGAGTCTGTTTACAATAATCTAAGTGCTTATTCTCAAATGTATAAGGAAGGCTTGTTCTACAATGACTGTTTAGATTTGAAAAATACAGCTAACTTTAGAAGTAGATTATATGGTACAGATAAGGCTACAAATCCTCAATATGGATTTATGACATTTGATTTCACAGCATCTACAACAGCAGATGCACTAAATCCAGATGTTGTTGGTGTTCTTCCTCCTGTTTCAAAGGTAAATGGAGTATGGCAATATTATATTGATAATTCTCGTGTTATAAAGCCAGATGGTTGGGCAATATCAAAAGCTTCCTCACAAGAACAAATTTTAAGAGCAGCCTCATTATTTGATTATATGTTTAGTGAATCAGGTGCTAAGGCTCAAAATTATGGTCTTCCTGATATGCTTGATAATAGTGCTAGCTTTGCGGGACCAGATGGTAAAACTTACCCTAAATATGCAAATTGGACAACTACAACAGCAACTGCAGTAGCAAATGGTGACTTATCATCATTCCTTCGTAACTGGGTTGGATCTTTAATGGCAATTGGATATGCAAAGGAAATTGGATTTGAATATCAATATACATCACAACGAGGATTTGATGCTTGGAAGCTTTTACAAAATTCAACATGCAATATTCCTACTTATGATGGAAAGGGTATTAGTGGTGAAAATTCAAATTATTATAAGCTAATTCCACCAGTATTCTCTTTAACTAAGATTCAAAATGAAACTTTACAAAATGATACATCAATGTCAAATAGTGATTTCATTGAATTTATGTTTAATGTTATTAGATATAAGGAATTAGGAAATGAGCCTTCAGGTACAAATGTTCCAAGAACATATGATGCATATTTAAAGGTATTTAAGGATGCTGGTCTTGATATTTTTGTTAGAACATATCAAGCTGCTTATAAAGCACAAAATGTAAAATAAATAATTAAAGCGTTCAGGACAATGTCCTGAATGCTTATAAAACAAATAGATGTTTATACTTAACTTTTTTTAACTCTCTTTTTTCTTGTCATCTATTTGTTTTATAAGCATAAGGAGGAAAAGGAAAATGAAAAATATATTTAAATTACAAAAGGTATGCTTTTATTTATTCATTGTTATAATGGTAGTTAACTTTATCTTTTCACTATCATTTATGACAAGCTATGATGATTTATTTGGATTTGAGCTTGAGTTAAATAAATCAATTAAAATATTCCATGATAATATGCAAGCATTTAATAAGGTGCTATTTTATCTATCACTTGTTGGTGCAATTTCAATTGCCATTATCTTTATTCTTGAATTGAATCATAAGGTTCCAGATAAATTTTCAATTATTGTAGTTTGTGCTATTTCCGCGGTCTTAGTTTTCCAGGTGATTTATTCGTTTGTAAAGCTTGGAACCTTGATGAATGAATATAAAAATGTAAATTTTTCATATATGTGGTTAGAAAATAGTAAGCTAGAACAAGATTATGTATA
>URFB01000114.1 GCA_900547045.1 uncultured Mollicutes bacterium | reverse complement strand
TTCATGATAATACTCCTCTGATAAAACGTTTCTTTTTGTAACGTTTAAAATTAAGCTTTGCTCATCAGTTAAATTATCAGCTAAAAGCTTATATTGCTCATCATAGGAGTCATCATTAATTTCCTTCAAATATAGTAATCTTGCAAAATTAGAATAGCCCGGACGATTGTGAAGCTCATCATCATTTACAATTTCCTCATATAGTAAATAATCATGATCCTTAGGCTGATTCTCATCAAGGCTAAGTAAATCAAAATAACCATTTCTAACCATATAATTATTTGTCATCAAATCAATATCATTCATTTGATCATAGGCATTATTTTTAAAATATAAATCCTTTAAAATTTTAACATTTGATAAAAATAAATTTGAGTTAATTTTATATAATATTTTAACCTTTAATTGCTTAACGAGACAATCGAGATATTTAAAAGGTAAAACAAGATTTTCAAGCCCTGTAAGTAAGGAATAGGCGGAATGAAGCTCATTAAGTTTTTCATGATATAGTGCCTCTATATATGCAAAGATAATTAAATCATTTATTAGCATTGAACCAACAAGCCTATCAAGCTCCTCATATAGCCTTTTGGCCGAATTTAAATCATCTGTTACTACATAATAATAAAATTCAATAATTCTAGCACGATAATTTTTTAGTGACTGTGTCTTTAAATAAGCATCATAAATAGCGTCCCTTCTCCCCTCAAAATCAGCCTTAATCATTGAATCAAAAAGGGCTTTACTATTATTAATAATTTCAATATTTTCCTTTGTCAATTTAAGGCGCTTACAAATTTCCTCTAAGAAATGAGGATTAGCCTTAATTTCATTCTTCTCAAGCTTTGATAAATAGCTTACAGAACAGGTTTTTTGGCAAATAGCATCTAGCGTTTTAGATTGTCCATTTCTTCTTAAACGAATTTCTGTTCCTACTATCGCTCCTGGATCATCCTCAAAAATATACTTTTTCATAATTTGATCAATTAGTTTAACATTTCTACTCTTTTTTTCCATAATTCTTACCTCAACTATTAACTATATTGTATTATGAGACAAGCATAAAAGGAATTAAAATCGTATTTGAGAAAAAATAGCTATTTGTCGTATATTTTCGTATCATTTTCATATATGATTAATGCCGAAAAGGAATAAATTTGCTCATTACCAGCATAAAAATGCGAATTTTGGTATTTTATATCAATAATTTTCTTGTTTTTTATAAAATTATTAATTGCGTTTTCTAAATCTACTTCATGCTCAAAATCAAAAATTTTTACCTTCAAGCGTGTCTCACCTTTATAGATAATAGCAAGTTTAGATATCGAAAAAAGCAAAATATTGACGAGACAATAAAAAAATAAAAAAACTTACTCTCTCAATAAGTTTTTTTACTTTTTTCTTTCCAATCTTTTTTCTTTGTTGATGTATTGCGCTTTCTTGTAAGCGCTAACACAACTATATTATAGCACAAGAAAATTATAATGCAAGCGTTTTCTTTACATATTTACTTTTTATGCATGAATCCATGATTCATCCTGAGGATCTTCTTTAAATTTTCTTACCTTTATAGCTTCCTCCTTAGAAATATAGTGCTCTTTTACAGCCTCATCAATTAATTCATCGAAGGTTGCAAGGCTTGTATATTCACACTTAGCTTCCGCAAAACGCTCAACAGCCTTTTTCATTTGATATGTAAAAATAGAAATGACGCCTAAAACCTCAAGACCTTCCTCTCTTAAAGCCTCTACTGCTTCAAGGGAAGATCCACCAGTTGAAATTAAATCCTCAATTAGGACAACCTTTTGACCCTTATCATATTTACCTTCAATTTGGTTTTGTCTTCCATGATCCTTTGCCTTACCTCTTACATAGCCACATGGCTTATTTAAAAAGTAAGCAGTTAATGTTGCATGAGGAATACCAGCAGTAGCTGTTCCCATGACAATTTCACATTGAGGATATTTTTCCTCAATAATGCTTGCCATTGATTTAGCAACTCTTTCTCTTACCTCTGGATATGATAGTGTTAATCTGTTATCACAATAAATAGGGGATTTAATTCCTGAAGCCCAGGTAAAAGGCTTTGTTGGAGATAAAAATACCGCCTTAATGCTTAATAAGTCCTTTGCAATTTGATTCATATTATTCACCTAAAAAATCCTTTCTAATTTCTAAATATGCCTTGTAAGGGTCCTCTGCCTTAGTAATAGGTCTTCCTACTACGATATAATTTGTACCAAGCCTTCTTGCATCTGAAGGTGTTGTTACACGAACCTGATCATCCTTAACGGCAACAGGACGAATTCCTGGAGTAACAGTAATAAAATCCTCTCCTACCGCTTCCTTAATCGCTCTTACCTCAAGTGGTGAGCATACAACACCATCAAGATGAGCCTCATGAGCACATTTCGCGTAGCGTAAAACCGAATCTTTAACCTCACCCGGAATACCCTGCTCATTGTTCATCGCATCCTTTGAGGTAGATGTTAGCTGAGTAACGGCGATAATCTTAGGTCTATTTGGACAATCCTCAAAGGCCTCATAGGCAGCCTGCATCATTTTAATACCACCAGCTGCGTGGACATTTACCATATCAACCCCAAGCTTAGCAAGGCTTCTCATTCCGCCCTTGACCGTATTAGGAATATCATGAAGCTTTAAATCTAAGAATATTTTATGTCCAAGGCTCTTAATTTCCTTAATAATAGCTGGACCTTCGCTATAAAATAGCTCCATACCAACCTTTACAAAAAGCTGCTCATCCTTGAATTTTTTAAGAAATTCTAAGGTACGTTCCTTATTTTCAAAATCTAATGCAATAATAACCATTTTATTTATCCTTCCTGTGTGCATATCCAATTGCATCCTTAATATCTTTAAAACCATATTCCTCTAAAACCTTAGGAAGCTCATTTACAATATTTAAGGAAGCATAGGGATCAATTAAATTAGCTGTACCAACCATAACTGCACTAGCTCCAGCATATAAAAATTCTAGTACATCATAGGCATTCATAATTCCACCCATACCAATAATAGGGATGCTTACGGCCTCATAAACCTGATAAATCATTCTAATCGCAACGGGCTTAATAGCCGGTCCGGAAAAGCCACCCGTTTTATTTGCAAGCAGTGGACGACCTGTTTTCAAATCAATTTTCATACCCATTAACGTATTAATCATGGTAATACCATCGGCTCCTGCTCTTTCTACTGCCTTAGCAATAGCTACAATATCACTAACATTAGGTGATAGCTTAACATAAACAGGCTTAGATGAGGCTTGCTTTACTCTATATGTAATTTCATAAGCAGATTCAGGATCAGTACCAAACGCAAGGCCTCCCTGATGAACATTCGGGCATGAAATATTAAGCTCAAGCGCCTTAATACTTTCATCCTTAGATAATCTACTTGCGACCTCAACATAATCATCAATAGTATTACCTGCAATATTAGCAATTACCTCTGTATTATAATTTTTAAGAAGGGGTAGCTTATGCTCAATTACATCATCAATACCAGGATTAGCAAGACCTATAGCATTAAGCATTCCTCCATAAACCTCACAAACACGAGGTGTAGGATTTCCTAAGCGCTTCTCCTTAGTTGTAGCCTTAATACAAATTCCACCAAGTAATGATAAATCATATAGCTTGGATAATTCCTCACCAAAGCCACATGTACCAGAGGCTGGAATAATTGGATTTTTTAAATTTAGGCCTGGTAGACTTACATTAAGCTTTGTCATAGCTAATCACCCCCAAAGGAAATACTGGTCCTTCCTTACATACGCGAAGCATTCCTCGCTCAATTTGCTTGGGCTTACATGCACATCCGTAGCAAATACCAATTCCACAGGCCATTCTTTCCTCAAAGGAAATATAGCCTTCCTTAATGCCATTATATTTATTATCAATCGCCTCTAGCATCCTTGTTGGACCACAGGCATAAATAACATCAAAATCAATTTTTTCATCCTCAATTAGCTTAATTACATTACCATTAAAGCCATAGCTTCCATCATCAGTTGCGATATGAACCTTACCATATTTTTTAAGCTTATCCTCTAAAATGATTTGATTTTTACTTCTAAAGCCTAAAACAAAGACAATTTCATTTTCCTTATAAAGCTTCTTAGCAAGGAAATGCATTGGTGGTACACCAATACCCCCCGCTACAATTAAAATCTTCTTTCCCTTTGTAAGCGGAAATCCACTTCCAAGGGGACCAAGAATATTAATTTTTTCGCCTACCTTATAGTCCTTAAGCTCCTTAGTACCTGCACCTACAACCCTGTATATAACACTTAAGGAATCTTCATTGGCATCATATACTGAAATAGGTCTTCTTAATAATAAAGCCTCATTGTTAAGCTTAATATTGATAAATTGTCCTGCTAAGGGCTTAAAATCGCCCTTAACAGTTAATCGATATACATCATCAATTATTTTAGTATTTTCTAAAATTTGTGCATCCGCTAACATTAAATTGTACCTACCTTCATTGTAATTTCATCAAGAACATTTAGTAGCGCTCTACATGTATCTAAGGATGTAAAGACGGTAACATTATTTTTAACCCCAACACTTCTTTTGACTGCTCGGGACTGACGCAATGGTGCTATGGAAAAGCTGGTATCTCTTT
>URFB01000113.1 GCA_900547045.1 uncultured Mollicutes bacterium | reverse complement strand
TTAGTATGAGCTTTAAACTATGAAGCTAAATGATAAAGGATTACTTATCGTCTTGTCTGGACCTTCTGGCGTTGGGAAGGGTACAGTTAGAAAGGCATTATTTGAAATGCCTGAACAAAATTTCGTTTATTCTGTATCAATGACTACAAGAAAGAAGAGACCTGGAGAGATTGAAGGAAAAGACTATTACTTCGTATCAAGAGAAGAATTTGAAGAAAAAATAAAGGAAGGTAAGTTCCTTGAGCATGCGGAATTTGTTGGAAATTATTATGGAACTCCTCTTGATAAGGTTAATGAGCAATTAAATCTTGGTAAGGAAGTAATTCTTGAAATTGAGGTCGAGGGTGCTGCTCAGGTACGTGAAAAATGTAAGGATGCAGTATTCATTTTCCTTGCACCACCTTCAAAGGCTGCCCTATATAACCGTCTAAAGAGACGTGGTACGGAATCTGAAGAGGTTATTAAGGAAAGAATTGATAAGGCAAATCGTGAATTTATGCTTGCGTTTAAATATGATTATATTGTAATTAATGATGAGGTTAGAAATGCTGCCGACCGTATTATGGCAATAATTCGTGCTGAGCATGCTAAAACTGAACGTTCAATTCATAAATATCTTGAATTGATTGAAAATGAAACAGATTGTAATAATTGAAAGGATGATTTATTATGGCAAAAAGAGTAAATACTGAAGGTATGCGTTATCCATCTGTAGATAAGCTTCTTGATAAGGTTAATTCAAAGTACAAATTAGCATATATCGCTGCTAAGCGTGCTAAGATTATTGAAGAAGAGGGTTACTGTGCTGCTGAGGATTCAATTTGTGCTAAGCCAGTTGGTCAAGCACTTGAGGAAGTCCTTGAGGATAAGGTTCATTGTGATTTTAAGGAATAAGCGTTTAAGCGCTTATTTTTTTTAGGTGGTGAAAATTATGAATGATACGCTTAAGGAACATTTAAAGCTTTTACCTGATAAGCCAGGATGCTATCTTATGAAGGATAAGAATGGAAAGATTATTTATGTTGGTAAGGCTAAGATTTTGAAAAATCGTGTTAGGTCTTATTTTAGAGGAGCACATAATTTAAAAACAACCAAGCTAGTTTCCGAAATTGCTGATTTTGATTATATTATTACCAAGTCTGAAATGGAATCTTTAGTACTTGAAATTAATCTTATCAAGCAGCATGATCCTAAATATAATATTATGCTAACAGATGATAAGACCTATCCATATATTTTACTTACAAGCGAGAAATATCCAAGATTAATGGTTATAAGGACGAAGCATAAAACGAAAAAGGCTGGTCATTTTTTTGGACCATATCCTAACGTTTATGCGGCAAGAAAAACCTGTGACTTATTAAATAAAATTTATCCCTTTAGAAAATGTCAAAGCCTGCCTAAGAAGGAATGCCTATATTATCACATTCACCAGTGCTTAGGACCTTGTCTTAATAAGGATGTTGATTACCAGGAGGCCTCAAAAAAGGTTATACCATTCTTAAATGGAGATACCTCATCAGTAGTAAAAAATCTTGAAAATGAGATGAATGAGGCGGCCATAAATCTTGATTTTGAAAGAGCAGCAGCCTATCGCGATTTAATAAATGATATTACAACGACAACTAATAAGCAAATTATTTCGACTAACGATTTAAAAAGCAAGGATGTATTTGGCTTTTATGTTTCTGATGATGAAATTTCGGTGCATGTTTTATATATAAGAAACGG
The DNA here is from genome assembly GCA_900547045.1 of uncultured Mollicutes bacterium. Taxonomy (GTDB): domain Bacteria; phylum Bacillota_I; class Bacilli_A; order Acholeplasmatales; family Anaeroplasmataceae; genus CAG-307. The sequence continues at coordinate 2,952 of URFB01000113.1, read as the reverse complement.
TTCTATTGTGGAAAATTATCACACTAATTTTACCTATATTATGGATAGTGAAACAGCTATAACTGATTTTATCGCTAACTTTTATACAGACGATCGCTTTAAGCCATCAGAAATTATTACAACATATAACGTTGACGAAGAGCTATTAAAGGAAAAGTTTAATAAGATTATTACGATCCCCCAAAAGGGTATTAAGCTTGATTTAGCTAATATGGCTAATAATAATGCAGAAAAGGATTTTAAGGATATGAAAAATATCTATAAGTCTAAGGTATTAAAGAAGATAGATACTGTTGAAGAGCTAGGAAGAATATTAAATATACCAGCTCCTTATCATATTGAAGCCTTTGATAACTCCAACCTATTTGGTGAATATCCGGTATCTGCCATGGTTGTGTTTAAAAACGGAAGACCAAGCCCTAAGGATTACCGTAAATATCATATTAAAACGGTTAAGGGAGCTAATGATTATGAATCAATGAAGGAGGTTATCTATAGAAGATATCTAAGGCTTTCCTTAGAGGACGCTCCTATGCCTGATTTGATTGTAATGGATGGTGGAAAAATCCAGGTAAATGCCGCGCTTGAAATTATCAAGCTTCTTAATTTAAGTATTCCGGTAATGGGTATTGAAAAGGATGATCATCATAAGGCTCGTGCGATTGTATATAATGATATGGAAATTCCTTTAGATAAAAATAGTGATTTATATTTACTTTTAATTAATATTTCGCAAACGGTGCATGACTTCGCTATTAGCTTCTTTAGAAGCCAAAAGGCTAAGGGCTTTTTCTCATCAATGCTTGATGGTATTTCTGGTATTGGTCCTAAGAAGAAGGAAGCTATTTTAAAAAGATTTTTAAATGCGGAGGGAATGAAAAAGGGAACGGTTGAAGAATATAAGGAAATTGGTATAAATGAAAAGCTAAGAGAGGCTATAATAAAGCATTTAAATGAGCTAAATGATGTAACACAACAGAATAAATAACATATAATATAATGAGCTGGAGGTAAAAATGAATTCAATTTTAACCGAGCGGGAAAAAGAGATTTTTACACTGTTAGTACAGTCATATACAACTGATGATATTGCTAAAAAGCTTAATATCTCAACTAAAACAGCCCGTAATCATATATCAAATGTTATTGGAAAGCTTGGGGTTACATCCCGTACACAAGCAATTATAATGTTATTAAAAAATGGCTTAATCAAAATCGATTAATCCATTTTTATTATTAAAGAAAGGAACAAGATATGAAAAGACTAATATTTATTGGTGGTACAATGGGCGTTGGTAAAACAACCCTTGCTAAAGCACTTATGACCAAGCTTCCAAGTGCTGTTTATTTAGATGGTGATTGGTGCTGGTATACTAATCCTTGGATTTTAAATGAGGAAACAAGAAAAATTGTTATCTTAAATGCTAGAGATATGCTAAAAAGATTTATTGAGGCTAAGTCATATGAAACAATTATTTTTACCTGGATTTTATATGATAACGCCATTATCAAGGAAATATTAGATGGTCTTCCTATGGAGCTTGTTAAATTTTATAATATTTCCCTTGTGGCATCAGAAGAAGAAATTGTGAAGCGTCTAAAGAATGATATTGATGCTGGCCTTCGTCCTCAAATTGTAATACCTAGGAGTATGGAACGTCTAAAGCATTATAAGGATGTAGATTCCATTCATGTTGATACTACAAATAAATCTAAGGAAAAGGTCCTTGAAGAAATTATTAGTATAGTTAAATAATAAGACAATTAACTGCAATTTTTTGATAGAGGATATAATTTAGAAAAAGGATGGTTAGATATGAAATTTACATTAGATGAGATAAAGGAATATGAGGAAGACGAGGATTTAATTAAAACGAAGCTTTTTGGGAGTCCAATTTTTCCTAAAAGATTCATTAAAAAAAGACACCTAGAAAATTATTATTTCTTGATGCAAATTAATCTTTCAGAAATTGAAAATAAGCTTACTTTGCCAAATGAGGGAATTATTTACATTTTTATGGATCCCTATAATGATAACACGCTTAAGATTTTATATACTCAGGAGGTTATAGCTGAATGTGTAGATTATATTGATGAGCCATATAAGGATTTAGGGCTTTTTAATGCAATCTATATTAAAGAGGGCTCAGATCATATGCTTATAAGCCAGGATGAGGATGAGCTTACCTTGCTTTCACTGAATCTTGATAAAATGCCAGAGGGCTATTTGACCTTCTTAAGGGATTATCACAAATTAACAATAAAAATGCCATATGAGGATTTAGCTATCTGTCAGTTTGACTTTGCAAAATTAATTTTAGAATAAGCAAACTATTAGACAAATAAATTAAATTAATGTATTCTATAGATAGAGGTGATACATATGTATTTTTATAAGGTTGATTCAAAAATTGTTTATTCTACAACTGAGCTTGATGGCTTAACACCTGTTAAGGCTAATAGCACTGAGGCTGCGGTTGAAAAGCATTTACCAGTAGTTAGCATTAATGGTACAAATGTAGATGTAGTAGTAGGAAGTACTATTCATCCTATGGAGGAAAAGCACTACATTGGATTCATTATTCTTGAAACTACAAAAGGAGTTTATCAAAGAATTCTAAAGCCAGGTGATGAGCCTAAGGCACATTTTACATTAAATGATGAAGAGCTTGTTGCAGTATATGAATATTGTAATCTTCATGGAATTTGGGTAACAAAGAACTAACAATAGAATATTTTAGGCAAAAAAAGCCTTAGCTAAGCCAATTCTCCTAATAGGAGAATTGACTTTTTTTATTTCTAAAATTAATCTATTGGTCTTCTCTTCTAAAAAAAATCTTTTATGCTATAATTGTTACTGTCTTTGGTGGTGAACTTATGGAAGAGAGAATTATATATTATCAGGATGAACTAAACGATGAGTTTGCTGGTGATAATATTAAAGCTAAAAAA
>URFB01000112.1 GCA_900547045.1 uncultured Mollicutes bacterium | reverse complement strand
AACAACCTCAGACTCAAATTGTGTAGATGCTCCTGCTAGATACTTATGCTCCGCCTCAGGAATTCCTAATTTTTCGAATGTTTCCTTTATCTCTGTTGGAACCTCTTCCCATGTATGACCTTGCTTATCAGTTGATTTAATATAATATGTGTAATCATCAAAATTAATTGAAGATAAATCAGGTCCCCAAGAAGGATTTTTCAAATTTAAAAATGCATCATAGCTTTTAAGTCTAAAATCTCTCATCCAATCAGGCTCACCTTTAGCACGAGATATAAATTCAACAACTTCACGTGATAAGCCCTTTCCCGAATCTAGAACTGATTTGGTCTCGGTTTTAAAGCCATATTTATAATCATTCGAGAATAGCTCATCTTCATTATTCTTTGTCATTAGAAGCCTCCTTAATAGCCTGCTCAATTGCCTTCCAAGCTAAAGTAGCGCATTTGATACGAGCTGGAAATTGACTTACGCCACTATATGCAACCGCTTCTCCTAATTCCTCCTCATGCTTAGGCTCTTCACCCTTAACAAGCTCATAAAAATCATTAATAATATCTAATGCCTCAGAAACCTTAAGCCCTTTTAAAGTATCGCTCATAACAGAAGCTGAAGACATAGAAATTGAGCAGCCTCTTCCATCCTGACGAATATCCTTAATAATTCCATCTTCAATTTTAGCTTCTACATTAATATCATCACCACATGAAGGATTTTTAAAATGAACAAATTTATAATCTCCATTATGAGTTAAGCCCTTATTTTTAGGATTTTTAGCATGATCCATAATAACAGCACGATATAATTCTTCTATACTTGACATAAAAAGTCCTCCTAGAAGCTCTTAAAGAAATCACGAGCTTCTTTTACACTATCTACTAATTTATATACATCATCCATTGTATTATATAAATAAAATGACGCTCTTGTCGTTGAAATTTGTCCTAAAAAAGCCGTTATAAGCTGAGCGCAATGATGTCCTGCACGAATACAAACATGATTCTTATCATAAATACTAGCCGCATCATGAGGATGAACCCCTTTAATATTAAAGGCTATTACTCCTGTATCCGTATTTTTGTTATAAATCTCTACATCTTCAATCTCACTTAAAAGCTCAATCGCTTTTTTAGCAAGCATATTTTCATACGCTCCAATTTCATCAAGACCAATTTCATCAAGAATACGGCAAGCCTCACCAAGACCAATAACTTCAGCTATCATAGGGGTTCCTGTTTCAAATTTATAAGGAGCATCCTTATAGGTTTGAGAGTCTTTTTCCACTACATCAGCCATATCGCCACCAAATTCTACCGGATTCATTTTATTTAAGAGTTCCTTCTTACCATATAAACCACCAACACCAGAAGGTCCTAGCATTTTATGTCCAGAAAATGATAGGAAATCACAATCAAGCTCTTTAACATTTATTTTCATATGAGGAACAGCCTGCGCACCATCAACAGATACAATAATACCTCTTCGATGACATATATCAATAATTTCTTTAATAGGCGTAATATAACCCATTACATTAGAAACATAGGTTAGCGCCACAACCTTCGTCTTATCAGTTAAAACCTTCATGAAATTTTCAACCGTAATTCTTCCTTCTTTAGTTAAAGGAATATATTTTAAAGTAGCGTGCTTCTTTTTGCAAACATTAAACCAAGGCATATGGGATGAATGGTGCTCAAGCTCAGAGGTAATAACCTCATCACCCTCGTTAATATTATCCATACCATAGCTTGAAGCTACTAAATTTAAGGAAGCTGAGGCTCCTCTTGTAAAAACAACCTCTTCAAATTCGCATCCAAGAAAATTAGCTACAAGATTACGAGCCTCCTCATACATATCTGTTGCTTGATATGATAGTCCATAAACACCACGATGAACATTACAGCTTAGATTATTATAATAATAATCCATCTTTTCAATTACACGACGTGGCTTGAGACTTGATGCTGCACTATCTAAATAGCATAAATCCTTGTGAGCATCAAAAACAGGAAACTCTTTTTTTATATTTGTAATATTCATAATATCACCCTAAATTAAAGAATAAATTGATGATGAAATTTCATCACATAAAGATTCATCAAGTAAATTATCCATAAACGGATTAATAATACCAGATAATATAAGCTTGAAGGCTTCCTTATTAGAAAGGCCTCTACTCATTAAATAAAATAATTCGTCATCAGACATTTTACCAATAGCTGCGCCATGATTAGCATGAACATCATACTCATCAATCAAAAGAATAGGAAGCGATTTAACTGCTGATTTTTCACCGCAAATAATTCCACGAGAAAGCTGCTTGCAATTTGATCCATGCATACCTTTATAAATTTTACCAGTTGTATTAAAAATAATTTCACTATTATCTAGACTAATTCCATAATTTTCAATATTAGAATTAGAATTTATAGCATTATGATATGCATTTTGAACTAAAGTAGAATTAAAGCCCTTAGCCACAATTAGGCAGCTAGTATCAATTGAAGCATGCTCACCATTTAAATTAAAAATAGAATCTAAAGAAATCTTATTAGATGCAATTTCTTTAATTATCACATTACTTCCATATGATGCATTAATCGTTTGTTTAGCTGAATACTCCTGAAAATGAATGAAATTTAAAGCAATATTTGCATTTGCTTCAATATTAACTGTAAGATTAGCAATATTTGCATCTAAGAAAAGAATTTTAGCTGTTTTATTAGCATCAACCGTAATAACCAGTGAATTTGTTTTTCCGCTTATTTTAAGTTCCTCGTTTGATGCATTTAATTCATTAATATTTGTAATGTCAAAGCTTCTCATTATTTAGCCTCTTTACGAGCACAGCTTCCAAGTAATACATGGGTACGCTCTTCTTCCTCAATGTTAATGCCAAGCTCCTTCTTAACCCAAGAATATCCCTCTTGATCAATTTTCTTTATTAGTTCAGATCCACCGGTCTTTACAACTCTACCATTAATCATTATATGAACATAATGAGGTTTAATGTAGTCAAGAAGTCTCTCATAATGAGTAATTAATAAGCATCCAAAATCATCTGATATCATATTTGACACATTTTCTCCAACAATACGTAAAGCATCAACATCAAGTCCTGAATCAATTTCATCTAAAATAGCAAATTTAGGCTTTAACATTTTCATTTGAAGAATTTCATTTCGTTTCATTTCTCCACCTGAAAAACCAACATTCAAATAACGGTGAGCTAAATCTGATGGCATTTCAAGATCTTTACAAGCCTTATCATATTCTTTAATAAATTTAAATAAAGACATATCATTTCCACAAGCCTTCATAGCGCTTCTAACAAAATCACTATTTGTAACACCATTTACAGACATAGGATATTGATACGCAAGAAATAAACCTAAGCGAGCACGTTCATCTACTGCCATATCCTTAATACTTTTTCCATCAAATAAAATGTCTCCACTTAAAATTTGATATTTCGGATTTCCCATAATACAGCTAGATAATGTTGATTTTCCTGTACCATTAGGTCCCATAATAGCATGAACCTCACCTGTATTAATTGTTAAATTAACACCTTTTAAAATTTCTTTGCCCGGAATACCTGCGTGTAAATCTTTAATTTCAATTGTATGTGACATATTTGTCAGCTCCTTTATTTCTTTTAATAAGCTTTTTTATGATATAAATGGCCAAGCTTATTAAATATTTTCTCATCATTGTTGGTATTTAATACCTTGTTTGATTCATTTTTTAGATTGATAGGTGTCCCGTCAATAGTGAAACTATAATTAGCATATTTAAATAAATTGCTATCATATTTATGAGCACCACAAGCAACTATATTTTTCATTTTTAATTACATTAATTGCCTCAAATCAATAATTTCCTTATTATAAATTTTTAAATAGCTGTAGCCTGATACCTCTTCAATATTTATTATTTTGTAGCAATCAAATTCTTGAGTTAAAATATCATTTTAAAGAATAAGCTTTAAAATTTCTTGTTGAATTTCAAGAATAGCATCTTCTTTCAATCAAAGCAATATAGCATATTTTTAAATTTTGAGGATATTTTCCTTCAATAAATGCACCATATGCACTATTTTTACGATTATTTGCATATGTGCGGTCTCCTTAATTGTTAATGTTAAAACAGCAATAAACAATGTTTGCTTTTGATGTAAAATATTACATAACCAAACAACGAGAACCGTTGCTACTCCAGTTAAAAAAACAGGAAAAATAAATGATAAAATCTATTTGCCAGTAAAACCATTTTTAGGATTAACCGTCACGAATATATGACTAAAAGGCCGATCAAACTTACACATTTTAGTATAGATTGTAATAATTAATACACCTGTTAATCCACCAATTATAGATGCTACAAAAAGAAGCTTTGCTTGAGCAACAGATTTACCTTTATCGGTATGAACTGAGTCTGCTGTAGCAATACAAGAAAAGAAAGGGGTATCCATTTCTGTTGCAAGTAAAATACTTTTGTCAAAGCTTTCATAAAATATATTAGCAAATAAAGCAATCGCTAAATAGCAGTTCAAATAAAAACACTAATTGTCGCTTTAATGTTTCTCAAACCAATTTTAGGCATAAAATAACTCCTACAACTTAAATATTTGCAAATCTTTTCCCGGAAGAAATTATACTATAAATCAATTTATTTGACAAATGATATGATA
>URFB01000111.1 GCA_900547045.1 uncultured Mollicutes bacterium | reverse complement strand
ATAATGGAAACGGCTCATAAATTTTTTAGATATAATTTAACCAATACTACATCAGGTGATGAGGCTATCAAATATTTACTTGATCGTGGTATTGATATGGAAAGCATTAATGCCTTTGAAATTGGACTTGCACCTGATAAGTCAGATGCACTCTATAATGTGCTTAAAAATGCAGGCTTTAATGAACTTGATATGTTTGATTTAGGTCTTGTAAAAAATGGTGAGCATGGCTTTTATGATTTATTTAAAAATCGTATTATGTTTCCCGTTAAGGATGAAAGAGGTCATATAATCGCCTTTAGTGGTCGTATTTTTGTTAATGATCCTAGTCAGCCTAAATATGTTAACTCACCTGAGACAGTAATTTTTAAAAAAGGTCAAACTCTATTCCATTTATATGATGCCATTTCAGATATTAGAAAAAATCATCAAATTGTTCTTCATGAAGGCCAAATGGATGTTATTGCATCATACAGAAGTGGTATTACAACAGCTATATGCTCAATGGGTACAGCTCTTACTCCTGAGCAGGTTAAAATTATAGCTAAATATGCAAATAATGTCGTTGTTTGCTACGACGGTGATAATGCCGGATTAAAGGCGATGGTTAAGGCTATTCGTTTATTTGCTAATCAAAATATAAATCTTCGTCTTGTCATTTTACCTGATGGTATGGATCCCGACGAATACGTTAAAAAATATGGTAAGGAAGCCTTCTTAAATTTTTTTAATAATAATTTACTTGACCCATCTGATTTTATGGTTAGGTATGTATCCTTAAACCGTAATTTTTCTAATATGGCTGATATTGAGGCAGCAAAAAAGGAAATATTTGAGTATTTGAAGCTTAATTCATCTCAAATTCTTATTGAAAGAGTTTTAGAAAAATTAGCTAATATTATGAATGTTTCAAAGGCCTCACTTATGATTGATTTTAATAATAATGGCTATAATAGTCAAGAATTTGACCAAAATAAATTTATGTCAGATGTAAATCCCTCTCTTGAAGTAGCTTCGAGCCTTCCTCAGGCTATTAGAAGTCATGCTAGAGCCGAACTAAGGCTTTTAAATTATGGTAAGCTTTCAAAGGACTTTGCATCAAGAATCGAAGAAAATTCTGCGCTTGAAAAGCCTTTTATGGAATATTTAGAGCCAGTTAATCAAAAAATATGGTCAGAATTAGTTGATAATTATTATATATATCATAAAGAATTTAATGAGGGGGAATTTGTTCATTGTCTTGACCAAAATCTTTTAAATGCCTATGTTTCTAACATTTCGGTTTTAAAGGAAAATGGCGATGATATGAATAAATATTCAGAGGAGGATATGAATGAATGCCTAAAGGCGTTAATAAATTATTCTCCAATTAAGGAAATTGATCAAATTGATCAAGGCTTTAGCAATCTTAAGGATAATGAAAAGCTTGCAAATTTAATTTTGAAGCTTGAGAAGCTTAGGAAAATAAATAAAGTCAACAAAAAAAATTAATGGAAGTAGGAATTTAGAATGGAATTTCAAACAGTTTTACAACAATTAATTGAAAAAGGAAAGGAGCTAGACTATGTTCTAGTTTCTGAAATAACTGCTTATTATGATGAAGATTCTGAAGAATACGCAAAAATAATTAAGGAATTAATCGCTAAAAAGATTAGTGTTCTTGAGGAAGAGCCTAAGGATGATCTTGGCGAGGAATTTGATGCATCAAATGTTGAAGAGGTTTCAATAGATGATTTTGATAATCTACCTCCATCTATTAAGGTTGATGACCCTGTAAGAATGTATCTTAAGGAAATCGGTAAAATTCCTTTGCTAAGCCTTGAGGATGAAAAGAAATATGCTAAGCAGGTTGAAGAGGGACAGGCAGCTCGCAAGCAGCTTGATATAATTGATGGTGATGACAATAATACGGTATCAGCTGAGGAATATGAGCATTTACTTGATATTGCAGAGCGCGGTGATGAGGCAAAGAATAAAATTGCTGAGGCTAACCTACGCCTTGTAGTTTCAATTGCTAAGAAATATACCGGTCGTGGACTTCAATTTCTTGACCTAATTCAAGAGGGTAATATGGGACTTTTAAGAGCCGTTGATAAGTTCGAGGAAAAGAAGGACTTTAAGTTCTCTACCTATGCAACATGGTGGATTCGACAGGCTATTACTCGTGCTGTAGCAGACCAAGCTAGAACAATTCGTATTCCCGTTCATATGGTTGAAACAATTAATAAGCTTGTTCGTGTACAGCGTCAGCTAGTTCAGGAATATGGCCGAGAGGCAACAGCTGAGGAAATCGCTAAAAAGATGGACATCACAGTTGAAAAGGTTCAGGCTATTCAAAAAATTGCTCAGGAGCCAATTTCACTTGAATCACCAGTTGGTGAGGAGGAGGATTCATCTCTTGGAGATTTCGTAGCTGACCAAACTACGCTTGATCCATATGAGTATACAGCCAAGGCTAAGCTTCGCGAGGAGCTTGATAGCGTTCTTGCAACTCTAACTGATCGTGAGGAGCGTGTTTTAAGATTACGCTTTGGTTTACTTGATGGTCGTCAAAGAACTCTTGAAGAGGTTGGTAAGGAATTTGGCGTTACTCGTGAGCGTATTCGTCAAATTGAAGCTAAGGCCCTTAGAAAGCTTAAACATCCATCTCGTTCTAAAAAATTAAAGGATTTCTTAACTAAGAAGTAATGGATAGAATAGATTTATTAGCATCTTTGTCCAAAGATGCTAATTCTTTAGTCGATTGTGGTTGTGACCATGGTTATACAGCTATAAAGGCCTTAAAGCTTTATAATGTTGGTCATTGCTACTTACTAGATATTAACGAGGGACCTCTAAATAATGCTAAGGCCAATGTAGCGAAGGAAAACCTATTAGATAAATGTGATTTTATCTTATCTGATGGCTTAAAGAAATTTGATCAAGAGGCTGATGTATTAATAGTAGCTGGTATGGGTGGCCTTTTAATTTCAAATATCATTTTAAATAATTATGAAAAAGCATTAAAATTTAAAAAAATTATTATTGATGCACATTCTGAAATTGAAAAGCTAAGAGCTAACCTTATCTCTAAATATTTCATTTTTGATAATGAAATTCTTATTCAGGATGGTAAGCATAATTATGTAATCATTGAAGGACATTTTGATCCTTCCAAAAGAATGAAATATGATCTATTGGATATGAAATTTGGTCCTATTTTAAGACGTAATCAAACAGAATTATTTAAGGAAACTATTGCCGCAAAAAAGAAGCATTTTACAGAATGCTTAAAGAAGGCCACTGATGATATTTCTAAGGCTAAATTAAAAATAGAGCTGGCATATATTCAAATGCTTGAAGGAGTGAATAAATAATGGAAAAGCTAATGCTTGATAGCGCTAATTATTATACAACTTATTTTTTAGATGATAGTAAAAGACCTATGGTTGTAATTACACCTGGTGGTGGATATGACCATACATCTTTACTTGAGGCTCAAAATGTTGCTGAAAAATTTAATCAAAATGGCTTCCATGCTTGTGTTTTAAATTATCGTGAAACACTAGATATTTATCCATATCCTCAAAAGCTTTTAGCTAAGACGATATCAAGCCTTAGAAATGATAGTCGCGTTGATAAAATTATTTCAATAGGATTTTCAGCTGGGGGTCATTTAGCTCTTTCTAATGCCTTATTTTATGAGAGTTATGGCTATAATTCTAAGCCTGATTACTTAATTTTATGCTATCCAGTTATTTCTAGTAATTATCATATATGGCATCAAGGCTCATTTAAGGCTTTACTTGGTGATGATTATAATGAAGAAAATTTAGATATGCTTTCTTTAGAACGTCATATTACCAGTGATTTATGTCCTGTTTTCATTTGGCATTCAATTACGGATGAATCAGTTTCTGTTTATAATTCAATTGAACTTTTAAAAGCTTTAAAGGCTAATAATGTTAAGGCTGAATGTCACATCTTCCAGGAGGGTGTTCATGGTATGAGCCTTAGTGATGAAACAACAGGAATTAAGGATAAGAGAAAAGAAAATCCATATGTAGCTAGATGGCTTGGAATGGTTATTGATTGGTTAAATCATAATCTAGCTAATTAGCCTTGTTAAATAATAACAATAATGCTATAATACCTTTATAGACAATGTCGCGTAAAGTGCTATCACCTAGGATAATGTGATAGACGAAGAGCTAGCTCGCGGTGGCATTGCGATCCACTTTTCTTTCGTGGATCTCTATGGAGGTCTTTTTTTATGTCTAAATTATGTCATTTTTTTAAGCTTATAAGGAGTCATATCCTAATGATTTTGTTAGGAGGTTTATTGCTGGGAGCCTTATCAGCATCATACATTTATTATTTTTATAATCCTAAAAATATATGCTATCAAATGACAATTAGGACAAACGAGCAAATCAGCTTAAGCCAGGATTATCTTATAATGATTAAAAATAAGCTTGAAGAGGAAAGAATTAGGGGTCAATATACAAATTCTAAGGGTGAAATTAAATATCCTTATTCATCATTTTCCTATGTTGATGAGGTAAAGCTATATAAGTCTACAAGTATTAGCTACTATGAGGATTATGTGGTAATTAAAACCCAAAAGCGTAATTTTAATTCCTGGCAGCAGGCTAGACGCTTTTTAAGAAAAATAGTTGAAGAAGCAGATTCAGATGCACTATTTAAAAATCCAAAAGGTATTTTTGTTAAGGATTATAATGCTAAGGATATTAATGATAGTATTTTAATTTTAACTG
>URFB01000110.1 GCA_900547045.1 uncultured Mollicutes bacterium | reverse complement strand
ATATCGCACCTATAAAATACAAACAAAATATAAAATGAAAAATAATACCTACTATAGTTAAACCATCAAAAGACAGTTTATTAGCAATATGGTATTTAATAAAATAACATACCTATTTTCGTTTGCTTTATACGAGATGCATATGCTCTCAATTAGATTTAAGCAGATTAAAATATTAAATTGAAATTTGGACATTTTTTTGTAGGAGATAAATTGCTATTCTCCAAGCCACGAACGTCCATAGTTTCAAAAACTTTTTCTTAATTATATGCCTACAAAAAAGAAAAAGCTGGGAGTCAAAGATTCTCTCAGCTAACTTATTTCTATAGTGAAGGAATGATCTTAATAACAGTCTAGCTGTAAAGATTTTAGAAGGGTCACTAAGTGCCCTAATAATTAATATAAACATTCCTTCATTACTATTATACTATAATATTTGAAATATAAAAACTAAGAGATTAACTCCTAGTTTCAGTATACGAAAAGGTCTGATACTCAGTTTTCCTTTGTATCAAAACTATTGTTTCGATATGGTGCCCCTAGTAAGAGTCGGACTTACCTTTCAGCCTTACCATGGCTGCGTTCTACCGATGAACTATAAGGGCAAAAAAACGCCTTACCCACAACAAAAGCTAAGCTTAAGGCTGCTACCTTCCGATCCTGACCTGGTTCACCGCCCCTGCTTGAGTAAGGCAAAATTATTGTATCATAAGTTCATCCTAAAAGCAAATCCTTTTTATGCTTTTTCCTTATTACGAAGTCCCTTAAAAAAGCTTTGTAATAATTCTTTACATTCTTCTTCTAAAATCCCCCCCTCATAATGAATTTGAGGATTAGAAAAATTATATTTAAATAAATCAATATAGGACCCTGCACAGCCACCCTTTTTATTATAGGCTCCAAAATAAACATTTTTAAGCCTCGCATTAATAATCGCCCCCGCACACATAGGACAAGGCTCAAGGGTAATATAGATAGATGCGTCCTCAAGATGCCAGCATTTCATTTTCTTATTAGCCTTTTTCAAGGCTAAAACCTCCGCATGCGATAGCACATACTGATATTTTTCCCGCATGTTATGAGCTTTTGCAATAATTTTATCATTGTATACAATAACACAGCCAATAGGCATTTCCTTTTTCCTATAGGCCTTTTTAGCCTCCTTAAGGGCTATACTCATATAATATTCATGACTAGCCACGATGTAATACCCTATGACATCTTCTGCATCGAGCCTCATATGATTCCTTAGCTCCCACTAATACAACTGGATCATCATCATAGGCCTCATGCCCATCAATAATTCTTTGAGTACGTGTAGCCTCCTCACCACAGCACATACAAATAGCTGTAAGCTTAGTAACATCCTCCGCAATTGCTAGCAGGGAAGGAATAATACCAAAGGGCTTAGCCTTAAAATCAAGGTCAAGGCCGGCGCAAATAACACGTAGTCCTTTTCCCGCAAGATAAGATAAAACGTCAATCATAGACTCATCAAAGAATTGCACCTCATCGACAACAACAGCCTGAATATCATCGGTAACATAAGGAAGAATTTCCTTGGCCTCTTTAATATTAATCGCTTTTTTCTTATATTTAGAATGGCTTACAACCTCATCTTGTGAATACCTATTATCAATTAAGGGCTTAAAAACTAAAAAGCTTTTATGAGCGTATTCCATTCTTGTAACACGTCTAATTAGCTCTTCGGTTTTTCCAGCAAACATCGGACCACAAATAACCTCAATTCTTCCGCCTTGATTATTAAAATAATTCATATTAATACACATCCTTAAAACAAAATAATTATAACTGAAATACCATTTAGAGTAAAGAAAAAGTGGATCCTAAGATCCACTATGCAAAATTACTTCTTTAAATTGTAACGCTTGTTGAATTGTTCAACACGACCAGCAGCTGAAGCAAATGCTTGCTTACCAGTATAGAATGGATGACAATTTGAGCAAGTATCTACACGGATTTCATCTAAAACTGAACCAGTTTCAAATTGAGCTCCACAAGTAGTACAAGTACAAATTACCTTCTTATAATCTGGATGAATACCTTTTTTCATAGTCTTTAATCTCCTTCCGCCATAGTTGTAGGTAACTATAGTAAGTTTTTTTACCGATTTATGTTACCATAGATTTTACTTTTATGCAAGTTAATTTTACAATTTTTATTTATTTTTCTTCTTTTTATCCCCATTAGCCTCTAACGGAGCTGATGCAGGCTTTAATTCAAGCATTTCCTTTAAATGTAAATAGGACTCATTATGAAGCTTAGGATCTATTTTATTAGCCTCAACAAGAAGATTATTTTCTCTGTCAAGATAGAAGCCGGTATAAAAAACATTATCTCCTGTAAAGCTAAAATCAGGAAGACGCTTTAAGGAAGCCTCGGTCGGATTTAAGAAGATTTCAAAGCCTACAAATTCCTCACACTTATCAATACCCTTAGTTGGCTTATCATTTGACTGAGCTTGATTAAAATACCTATCATCATTTTCAATTAGGATAACCTTATAGGCCGTTTTTTCCTCAATTTTAATGAAGCCAGAACCATATTGCTTAGAGGTCATCTTAAAGCCTGAACGGTTAAGTCTAGCTTCAAGGGCTGTATAGCCAGCGCCCTCATAATATTCCTTAGGATATTTTATCTTACGAGGCTTAAATACAACAAGCTTTGATATCATTGAATTTAAGGATACCATCGTAACAACGGACATAATCATAATTAAAATCATGAGCCATTGCTCATTTAGCTTAAAAATATATAAGCAAATTAAGCCTACTAAAATTAAAAAAGAAGAAATCGTAATAATAATTGTTGTTCTTCTTGAAAGGGGTTTATATCCAAACATTAATATTCCTCCTTATCAACACAGGCAAGGTCAAAATACATAGCTGTATTATAGCCCTCCATTTGAGTATCAAAATCCTTAAGATCACGGTATCTTAAAAGTTGTGCGTGATTTTCATCATAAATGAAATATTGCTCGTAGGATTTTTTAGATGCCTTAGCATTTATAAAGCAATATTGCTTTATTTTTTCACTCTTTTCCTTAAAAACAACCACAATTGCCTCAGCCTCTGTATCAAAATCCTCCATTTTAGCTTCCTCTAAATAGCCCTTTGCAACCGCATATTGCTTTAGGGATTCATTATCAAGCTTATAATTACTAAAAGCCTCAAAATTATGCACAAGGCATATTTTAAGCAAGCATTTTTTATATTTTCTAGCTGCGATAATTATATTTTCATCATCAACAAGCAGCTCATCATGAGCATATATTAAATTATATTTTAAATCATCATATGGCTTAATGTCATATCTTTCTAAAACCTTAATAGCTGAATTTTCATCTAATTCATCGACTATTTTTTGGGGCTTTTTATGATAAAAATTAAATATTTTTTTTATTAACATGAAATCAATCCTTTCTTTCAAATTATATCATTTATTTAGTCAATTAGAAAGACAAATTTGACATTCAAATTAGCGCTTGCTATAATTTTTTTGGTGATAAAATGAAATACCCACAATTTTTAAATAAAAAAGAAAATGCAATTAGCCTTATAGCCCCAAGCTTTGGCTGCACAACTGAACCCTATGCCTCAAGGCTTAAAATGGCCATTAAGCATTTTACAGATTTAGGCTTTAAAATTACTGAAGGACCTAATATTTATCATACGATTGGCTTTAGGTCTAATACAAATTTACTTTGTGCTAAGGAGTTTACCGATGCTTATTTAAGTGATTCAAGCCTTCTGCTTTCCGTTGGTGGTGGTAATTTAATGAATGAAATTCTTGATGATATTGATTTTAATTTAATTGCCACAAGTACTCCCAAATGGTTTATGGGATATTCTGACAACACAAACCTAACCTTCACTCTTACAACCTTATGTGATGTAGCAACTATTTATGGACCATGTGCTCCCGAATTTGGACAAACAAAGCTTGATTTAAGTCTTTTAAAAGTAATTGATTTATTAAAAGGTAACCAGCTTGAATTCAAAGGCTATTCTCATTTTGAGCTTCAAAGCCTTAAAACAGAAGATAATCCTTATGTTGGATATAATTATGATACTGTTAAAAAGCTAGTTTTAAATCAAAATAAAATTGAAATGGAAGGTCGTCTTCTTGGTGGTTGTATTGATTGTCTTACATATCTTATTGGAACACCCTACGATAAAGTTAAAGAATTTAATGCCAAATATAAGGACGATGGTATTATTTGGTTTTTAGAAGGCTGTGATCTTGAAGCATGGAATCTAAAGCTTGCATTACTTCAAATGAAACGCTGTGGTTGGTTTGAAAATGCTAAAGGCTTTATCTTTGGACGTCCTCTTAAATATAACACTGATTTTATAGGACTTACAATGGATGATGCGGTTTTAGATGTTTTAAATGACTTAAATGTACCAATTATAATCAATGCTGATTTTGGTCATTTAAAGCCCCAAATTCCTATTATTTGTGGAAGCGTTGCTAATATAAAAGCTAAAGATAATAACCTAAAAATCAGTTATAGGTTATTATAAACATAATAAAAGAGTCACAAAGACTCTTTTATTTGCTTTTTAAAATCTAAGGTAAACACCTATCTACATCACTCTGGACAAAACTATTTTTATTATACTTATTTCTTATAACAAATTATATTTTTTTCAACAAATTCAATGACATCATAATCAAGTTTATTCATATCATACAAATAGACCACATTTTTTCTAGGATTATAAACACCTATTTTTTCAATAGAATTAAAAATACTTTGCTTTGAA
>URFB01000109.1 GCA_900547045.1 uncultured Mollicutes bacterium | reverse complement strand
CCGATAGCTCAACTGGATAGAGCGTTTGGCTACGGACCAAAAGGCTAGGGGTTCGAGTCCTCTACGGTGCGCCATCTTTTAAAATATCTTATAATTTTCTATTGACATTGCATATGAGATTTGATATAATTTTCATTGCAAAATTGTCATAATCGGAAAGTAGCTTAGCTTGGTAGAGCGCCTGGTTTGGGACCAGGAGGTCGCAGGTTCAAATCCTGTCTTTCCGACCATTCTAATGCAGGTGTAGTTTAATGGTAGAACCTCAGCCTTCCAAGCTGACTACGTGGGTTCGATTCCCATCACCTGCTCCAATGAAACTTATTACGAACTTTATAGTTCGTTTTTTTTATTTTCAAAATTGAAAGCAATTATTTAAAGCTTTGTCTTTAATAATGAAAGCTTATTAATGCAAACAATGGCATTTATACACCAAATGTTAAATTTTTTATTGTGTGTTTAAAATTATACACATTTGGCACGAAAAAAATCCGCTGCAATAATAATATATTAGCATATACATTAAAGCTAAATACAATTTATATAAATATGCTGGTCATTAGCTTTTTTTCATAAAGTTGAAAAAATAAAATTATGATATATTTTCGTTGCAGCTAGTAGTTTAAGAGGGAAAACAGCTTTTGGCCGAATCAAGCCTAGTGGATTTTTTCCTGAACAAATATACAGATTTTTTGTAACTTTCAGGCAAGAGGCGTACTTACATAGAGCTCTAGTTCGAATCGTGGCACCTACACAAGTAGCAAGTAAAATTGCTAATTTTTTTTAAAAAGAAAAACATAAGGTTAATTTATGCTACAATATTATCATAAAGAAAAAATAAAGCTTTTAAGCTAATTTATAATTTAGTGAGGTTAAATTAATGATAAGGCCAATTGAAGAGCGTGATATTTCTAAATGCTTAGAAATATACAATTATTATGTAAAAAATACAACTGCTACCTTTGAATGTAGCAAAATATCTTTTGATGACTTCAAATCAAGGGCTAATAGAATTAGCCAAAAATTTCCTTATTTTGTATGTGAAATAGATAATGCTATAGTAGGCTATGCCTACTTAGATTACTTTATCGAGCGTGAGGCTGCCTTCATGAGTGCTGATTTATCAATTTATGTTGATCATAGCCAAAGAGGGAAGAAAATTGGGGGCCTTCTTTTAGCAAATATAATAAAAGTTGCCTCAAACTATGGTATTAAAAATATTATCAGTGTTGTTACAACTGATAATATAGCTTCTATGAAATTTCATGAAAAAAATGGATTTCATAAGAAAGGAGAAGTAAATGACATTGCCTGTAAGCTTGATAAGAGCTTAGGTGTTATTTATTATAAATTGGAATTATGAAAAGATGTAGCTGGTGTAATTTAAAGAACCCACTTTATATTAAATATCATGATAATGAGTGGGGAATTCTAAGCTTGAATGAAAAATATTTATTCGAAATGCTTATTTTAGAATCCTTTCAAGCTGGTTTAAGTTTGGAATGTGTTTTGAATAAAAGAGAAGATTTTAAAGAAGCATATGATAATTTTAATATTAATTTGATCATAAAATATGATGATAAAAAGATTTTAGAATTATTAAATAACGAAAAAATTATTAGAAATAAGCCTAAAATTATTGCTAGCATTAATAATGCTAAAATATTTAAAAAGATATCAGATGAATATAATGGCTTTGCTAATTATTTAAAATCATTTTCTAAAAATAAAATCTTTTATGAAGTTGGAAACACAAGAAGTAATTTATCCAATCAAATCGCAGATGATTTAAAAAGAAGAGGTATGAAATTTGTAGGATCAATTACAATTTATGCTTATCTTCAAGCTATTGGCATTATTAATTCACACGAAAAAGAATGCTTTAAAAATCAAAAAATGTAGTTATTTACTAGCTTGACAATCTTTACAGTATCCATAAAGTTCAATATGATGATTATCTATTAAAAAACCTGTTTTTTGGTAGATTTCATCATTTATTTTTTTGTATGGACAATCTGTTAAATAAATTTTTTTGTTACATTTGATGCATATTAATACATGATGATGCTCGTGACCTAAATAAGAATATAGGGACTTTCCATCAGGTCTAATTTCTTTAGATACAACACCTACATCACAAAAGGTATGAAGACTACGATAAACAGTTGAAAGATTAGTTAAACCCTGAGGCATTTTTAAATATAGCTCCTCAGCTGTAATAGGATCCTTATTATCCTTAAGAATCTTAAGCAAGCATTCACGAGCCTTGGTATTTTTAATTCCAAAATTAGTTAAATCCATAAAATCACCACCATTGACAAATCGTATTATAACATGTTATAATGCCGAATGCAAATGCAAATCATTTGCATTTAGGAGGAAATATGAAAAAAATTATTAGCTTTTTATTATTAATTGGAATAAGCATAGTATTTACAGCTTGTAATTCAAATATAAATTCAAATACGATTGTAGCCTCAACCTATCCAGCCTACGATTTAACTAAAAGAATTGTTGGGGATAGATTTGAGGTTAGCCAGTTTGTACCAAATGGACAGGAGCCTCATGATTATGAGCCAACTGCTAAAAAAATAGGTGCCTTATATGATGCAAAGCTATATGTTGAAATTGGTTTTGGCTTTGAAATTTATACCAATTCCTTACCTAAGGAAATAAAGGATAAGACCTTAACCCTAAGTGATGGTATTACACCTTTATATTCTCATCATTCTCATCATCATGATGAAGAGCACGATCACGACGAGGAAGCAGAAACCGTTAATCCTCATATTTGGCTATCAATTAAAAATGCCATTAAAATGATGGAGGCTATTTGCCAAAAAATGGTAGAAATAGATGTCGAAAATAAGGATTATTATGAAAGCAATTTTAATATAAGCAGTGAGCAATTTAAGGCTCTTGATAAAAAATATGAAGAGACTTTAGCAAGTCGTACCTCAAGCTATATTGCCACTACACATGAAGCCTTTGGTTATTTATGTAATGATTATGGTCTTGAGGAAATTGCTATTATGGGTATTACAAATGCAGATAGCCCAACCGCTTCTGAACTTGCTAAAATAACAGATGAGCTTAAGGAGAAAAAGATTAAGGTTATTTTTGGTGAAGAAGGAGATTCTAGTAGCTTTACGAATACAATCGCTTTGAGTCTTAAAATTAAAAAAAGTAGCTTAAATACAATTGAATCCTTAAATAACAATACCAAGGATGAGGATTATTTAAGCCTAATGGAGGCTAATTTAGCTAAGCTTAAGGAGGCTTTATGCAATGAATAATGATATTCTTTTAAGCCTTAAGGATGTATCATTTGCTTATAATGATGATGAGGTTTTGCATAACATTAATTTAGATATAAAAAAAGGTGAATTTATCGGAATTGTTGGTCTAAATGGAAGTGGAAAATCAACACTTTTAAAATTGATTTTAGGTGTTAACAAGCCAACGCTTGGTAGTGTTAATCTTGCACAGGGCGTTAGAATGGGATATGTGAATCAAACTACATCAACAGAAGAAGGAGGATTCCCCGCTACTATTTATGAAGTAGTGGCATTAGGGCTTAGAAAAAAGCCTTTTTCAAGAATTACAAAGGATGAGCGTGAGCTTGTTTTAAAAACATTAGAAATATTTAATTTGAAGGCTTTAAGAAATAAATCGACAAGTACCCTTTCTGGGGGTCAAGCCCAAAAGGTAAAAATAGCGAAGGTTTTAGTTTCAAATCCAGATATTATTGTTCTTGATGAACCTACAGCTGGCATTGATCTTGAATCTGAGGACATGCTTATTGAAATGATTAATCATCTTCACGCTATGAAAAAAACAATAATTTTTGTATCTCACAATCCATCTAATTTAGATAAATGTGATGCTGTATATCATGTTAGAGATAAGGGGGTATTTTTAAATGCTTAATTATTCATTTATGAGATATGCCTTTATCGTTGGTATAATGCTTAGCTTAATTATTCCTCTTGTTGGACAAACAGCGGTTTTAAAAAGATTATCAACCAAGGGTGATGCTCTTTCACATACTGCCCTACTTGGTGTAGCAATTGGTCTTGTAAGTGGAGCTAATCCTTTAGTAATTGCGATTATTACCTGTATTGTAGCTTCCTTAGTAATTGAATTTATTAGAAAAAAATTTAATAAATATTCAGAGTTATCAGTTGCGATTGTAATGTCTGCCTCAATAGCTCTTGCAGCTATAATTTCTAATTTTACAAGTGGAAATTCCTTTAGTTCATATTTATTTGGGTCTATTCTTTTAATTAGAAATGTAGAACTAATCTTTACAATTATTATTTTTGTCCTAACAATTACTTTCTATGTTGGCTTTTACCATCAAATTATGTATATTAGCTATAATGAAACCCAAGCAAGGCTTGATGGCGTTAAGGTTAATTTAATTAATTTGATTGAAACCATTTTAACAGCCAGTATTATTGCTATTGCATCTAAGATAATTGGTGCCTTAATGGTATCAGCATTAATGGTTATTCCTTATGCTGCAAGCATGCAATTAACTAAAAGTTATAAAAAAAGTATGCTTATATCTTGCGTGATTTCCTTGCTTTCGGTTGTAGTTGGACTTACAATTAGCTATTATGCTGACTTTCAACCTGGCGGAACCATTGTAGTTATTTCTGTTATTTCTTTAATTGCTGCAATGATATTAAATCATATTTTTAAATTTACCGCTTAAGTAGTGCTTTGCGCTACTTTTCTTTTTTATTAAAATGTTATATAATAAATATCATATTTTATTGGTGGTGAGATAATGCTTAAATGTGGCATTGACATTGGA
>URFB01000108.1 GCA_900547045.1 uncultured Mollicutes bacterium | reverse complement strand
AGTGGCCTGTGTTCTCATTTGAACCAAGATTTCGTCATTTGATTCTGGCTCAATTCCGCCTGTATCTATTAAGTTAAACTCATGTCCTAGCCATTCACCTTTAGCATAAATTCTATCTCTGGTTACTCCAGGGGTAGAATCTGTAATTGATAATCGTTGGCCAATTATACGATTAAATAATGTTGATTTTCCGACATTAGGACGACCAACAATTGCCACCTTACCTAGCATTTACATCAAACCTTTCTTGGCTTACTTTAATTGATCTTTGAAAATATCTCCTAAAGTTGTAGCCTGTGCTTCATCTTCGTTTTGCATATAATTTTCATATTGCTCTCTTTCCTCTTGAGCCTTATATGCCTTTTCTGATAAATTTAAAATCCATTTCTTAGGGTTAAATTCTGTAACAATACAATTGACATCATCGCTAACCTGATATAAATCAGTAGCCTTAAGCTTCTTTTCTCCACCATCAATAGCATTGAATGGTAGGAATCCATCTACACCAAGTAAAGAAACGACAAAGCCATTTTCCTTAACCCCTGTAATTTTTCCTGTAACCTTTGAGCCTACAGATGTTTCTACACGGCTCCAAGGATTGTCAATTAATGGCTTTCTTGAAAGACCAATCTTTTCATTTGCATCATCAAAGCGAATAATTGAAACCTCAATTTCATCACCAATTAATAATGAAGCCATTAAATTATCATTAGGATTCCAAGAAAACTCAGACTTATGAAGTAAGCCTGTAACATTTTTATCCAGCTCTACTAAAACACCAAATGGCATTTTGTTAATTACATGACCCTTTACTGTATCAGAAACATCATGAGCTTCACGATATAATTGATATGGAGTCTTTAATAAAGCTTTACGTGATAATTCTAGCTTACCATTGTCAGTATTTACTACAAGACAATCAAGCTCATCACCCACATGAAGGATATCAGCAGCTGATTTAATGAATTGATGATCAACATCCTTAAGTCTAATTAAGCCTTGAACCTTATCAAATTTAACAAATGCACCATAAGGAACGATACGGCATACTGTTCCATGAACCTTATCACCAACATGGAATGTCTTATATTCCTCTTCTCTTTCCTTAACATATTCTTGGTGCTCAGCTTCCTTCTTAGCTACATATTCCTCATGAGCACGTTGACGCTCCTCATAAGCGTGCTGACGCTCTTCACGAATTACTGCATAACGAGAAACATATGCATTTTGCTTATTATCATCATAAGCAATAAGCTTAACCGCTACAAGATCACCCTTAGCAAGAGGAGTCTTTAGGTCTTTTACAGACATAAACATATCGATAACGCCATTATTTAAAATATAGCCCTTACCCTCAATTACACGAATAACCTTCGCCTCAACATTAGTTTCAAGAGGGTTATTTTCTTTAAACTTGAAATAATTATCCTTCTTTAAGGTATTTAAACGTGAAAGTAAAATATCACTGCTTTCACCTTCAGAAATCTTAGTGATTTCAGCTTCAATTACATCACCAACCTTAACAAGCTTCTTTAATGAATCAACGCTCTTATCAGTTGTATAGTGATCCAAATAAATTGTTCCCTCTGTAAATGTATTAAGATTAACCTTAGCATACTTATCAGTAACCTCGATAACCTCACCCTTTATTGTATCGTGAACATGAAGCTCACGCTCGCCTTCTTCCTTAAGAAGTTCTTCCATTGACATTTCCTTATTTTCCATCTTAATCCATCCTTTCACAAACAATACCTACAATAGTATTGCACACTTCTTCAATTGTCATCGATGTAGTATCCACTAAAATTGCATCATCAGCCATTTTAAGTGGTGATATTTCACGGTGACTGTCCTTGTAATCTCTTACTTTAATATCATTTAGAATCGTTTCATACGATTCGTTAATACCCTTAGCCTGTAATTCCTTTAAGCGTCTTTTAGCACGCTCCTCAGGAGTAGCTGTCAAAAATATTTTAACATCTGCATTTGGTAAAACAGTTGTTCCAATATCTCTTCCATCCATTAAAACATAGCCATTTTTAGCACTTAATCTTTGAAAGTAAACCATTTTATCTCTTACAGCCTTCAAAGAAGATACTAAGCTAACATTTCGTGTAACCTCAAGACTTCTTATTGCATCAGAAACATCCTCTTGATTTAACAATGTTTTATCATTGATATAAACTACCTCAATATTATCTATAAATGTATATTGTGATTCATCTCCTAAATCAATTCCTCGTCTAATCGCTTCTAATGTTACAGCACGATACATTGCACCTGTATCAATGTGAACAAAACCAAGCTTTTTAGCAACCAATTCACTAATTGAGGATTTCCCTGACCCGGCAGGTCCATCTAAAGCAACCTGAAAATTTTTCATATTTACACCTCATTTCACTAAATTTCATACTATTATATTTTATCATAATATAATTTAAATGGCAATTTTAATTATTATGTTTTTAATCTAAATGAGCAAATTCTATTTTTTTAGTTTCCTCATTCATGCTAGATACAATAGCGAGTGATTTAACTCTAATTCCTTTAGCTCTTAGAATTTTTCCACCATCCTGAAATCCCTTTTCAATCGCAATTCCAACCCCCACAAGGCTAGCACCTGCTTGATTTATAATATCAATCATGCCAAGAGCTGCACTTCCATTAGCTAAGAAATCATCTATAATTAAAACGCGATCATTTTTACTTAAAAACTGCTTTTCAATCTGAATATTAAAATCCTGTCCCCTTGTATAGGAATGAATAACTGACTGATAGACACTACCAATATTTTTAGAAGGTGTTTTTTTAGCAAACACCACTGGTACATTAAGCCTAAGGCCTGTTAGGACCGCTAAGGCAATGCCTGATGCCTCAATGGTTACAATTTTTGTGATATTATCATCTTTAAATAGCCTTGCCCATTCTAAAGCCATTTTATCTAATAGCTTTGGGTCAAGCTGATGATTCAAAAACGAATTAACCTTTAAAATGTTTCCTGGTAAAACAATCCCCCTTTTTTGTATTTCCTCTTCAATAATTTTCATATAAAAATCCCACCCTGTTATATTTACTTAAATAATACCATTTATTTTATAAAATCTCAATTTATATGTTAATTTTATTTAATTATTAAATCTAAAAATGCTATAATAAATTTAGATATGGAGGTACTATAATGGAAAATTTTAATCAATCTCTTATTGAAATTAATAATCTTGCCAAGGAAGAAATGAGTCCTGAAATGAAAATGAAGATTATAAGAGAAATAACTAAGCCTTATGCAAGACTCCTAACCTATTATGAATGTGCGATTGATGAGGTCGTAACTAAATTAAATATTTTAAATAAGGAATATTCTCTAAATTCCGAACAAAATCCTATTGATTCTATCAAGTCTCGTGTTAAATCAACCGAATCAATTGTAGATAAGGCCTATAAAAAAAATATTCCTTTTACAATTGAGGCGCTTGAAGCTAATATTAGAGATATTGCTGGTGTAAGAGTTATTTCTAATTTTCCTGAGGATGTATATAAAATTAGAGATGGTCTTTTAAATCAGGATGATATTAAGCTTATTGAGGAAAAGGATTATATTAAAAATCCTAAGTCAAATGGATATCGTTCCTTACATCTTATTATTGAAACACCTATTTATCTTTCAACAGGCAAAAGAAATATGATTGTTGAGGTTCAAATAAGAACAATTGCGCAAAACTTTTGGGCAGCTCTTGAACATCAATTAAGATACAAAAAGAATATTGATGAGAAAAAATCCATTTCTTTTGCATTAAAGCTACTCGCTGAAGAATCGGCTAGCATTGATACAAGAATGGAATTACTAAAGAATCGTATTTATAAGGATAATAAGCAAAAAGCAGACTAAATCTGCTTTTTATTATTTTGTCTATTTTAAGCTATCCATATAATTTCATCAATTCTTCTTTTATTTACTAATGTAAAAAGCTTAAGTTAAAACCTAAGCCTCATTTATAAATACTAATCTATTATCCTTAAAATAATTTCTTATTCTCTTACTATTAGATAAATAAGATAAATAGCTTCTTACAGTAGAAAGT
This sequence comes from uncultured Mollicutes bacterium, assembly GCA_900547045.1. Classification (GTDB taxonomy): domain Bacteria; phylum Bacillota_I; class Bacilli_A; order Acholeplasmatales; family Anaeroplasmataceae; genus CAG-307. The sequence continues at coordinate 753 of URFB01000108.1, read as the reverse complement.
ATTAGCATATATTTATTATATGTAATTTTTAGCTTATAATAATCAAAAATATAGGATGTACACTCTGTACAGTTATGTTCTTCCTTTAAATAATCAAGTAAAACATCCATAATCTCATACATCGTATTTCGATTAAATTCAACGACAGGCTTAATATTATCAGTAGCCGGGCTATGTGATGGTACAACCATCTTGCCATTCAATGATTCAACAAAATTTAAGGAATCTAAATATCCCTTCACATCATAAATTAAAAGAATATGTGCTCTTTCTACTAAATCAATTGACCCAAGGGTATCCGCTACGAAGTAAACGTCATCCTTAGTTTTGATTCCAATCATACCCCAGTGATGTCCTGGAAGGTGAAACCATTCAAGACCAGCGGGAATTTCATCTAAGGAATAAATCTCATCATTCATATCAATATGCATTAGCTTACCATCATATTCATCAAGCGGATATCCTCCATATAAAAAGCCAATATCAAGCTTAGGATCTCTAAAAAAGCCTCTTTCCACCTTAGATGCGATCATCATACAGTGGGTTCTTGAATAAATATATTCCCAACCTCCGGCATGGTCGGCATGACAATGAGAAAAAACTAAATATGTAATTTTCATACCGGCCTTAGCTATCGCATCAAAAATATATGGGGCATCTACTTCCGTTCCACAATCAAATAAAAGAACTTCCTTCTTTTCATTTAAAACATATACACCACAATTTGTAGGTCCATCTATATAATATGTATTT
>URFB01000107.1 GCA_900547045.1 uncultured Mollicutes bacterium | reverse complement strand
TAAAAGCTTAATATCACCATTAGGGTATGAGCCATAAAAGCCAGGTACAACAATTCTATCTGATGTAATGAAGGCTTCCTTAACTAAAGGCTCAGTCTTATCATAATCAATCTTACCCTCATAATCAAACTTAATTAGGTCTTTGGCATCCTTAAAGGTATATCCTAAATAAGAAGCCATAAGCTTAGCAGTTAAATATTCACCACGGCTTACTAAATAATCCTCACTAATTCCTTTTTTAAGCTCAGAATGAATATGATCAAGCTCAGCTTTAATATCAAATTCAAGCTTTAATGATTCCTTAACATCAATAAAGCGCTTTTCAATCATATTCCAAATATCATCAAAAGGAACACTATACTTAATATGTGCATGTAAAATATATAATAAATCTGTAATTTTAGAATCGTGAGAATCACGCTTACCAAGCGCACTTACAACAACAATTCTTCTTTCACTATCAGATTTAATAATATCATATACCTTTTTAAATTGCTTTTCCTCAGAAAGACTTGACCCTCCGAATTTAACTACCTTTAACATAAACCCTCCTACAATCTTCTTAAAGCCTCAACTGAAGCTGTCTTACTCTTTGTCTTATCATCAATTTTCTTGATGATTCTAGCAGGACATCCACCAACTACTACATTAGCAGGAACATCATCAATTACAACAGCACCAGCCGCAACAACGGAATTTTCACCAACAGTACAGCCCTCAATTACAACGGCATTAGCGCCAATTAAAACATTATCACAAATGGTTACAGGCTTAGCACTTGCTGGTTCAACAACACCTGCAAGAACAGTACCAGCTCCTATATGGCAGTGACGACCAACAATCGCTCTTCCACCTAAAACAGCACCCATATCAATCATTGATCCTTCTCCAACAATCGCACCAATATTAATAACCGCACCCATCATAATAACGGCATTATCGTGAATTTCAACCTCATCACGAATAATAGCACCTGGTTCAATACGAGCATTAATATTTTTCTTATCAAGTAAGGGAATAGCGCTATTTCTCATATCGTTTTCCACAACATAATCTAAGATTAAATCCTTATTTTGATTTAAGACTGGCTCAATATCAGACCACTCACCAAATACAACATAGGAATTATCAGAGCCAAATACCTTCGAATTAGGGAATTCTACCTTCTCCTTAGTATTAACATAGAGCTTTACCGGAGTTTTTTTCTTGGCATCCTTTATATAATTAATAATATAATTAGCATCCATTAGCTTTTACCTCCAAAAAGGACATCTTCCATATCATACATTCCCTTTTCCTTACCAATTAGCCAAGAAGCACCAATTAAAGCACCCTTAGCAAAAATCCTTTTAGAGAAGGCCTCATGCTTAACAGAAAATACCTCATCAAGGCCGGCATAAATAACCTCATGCTCACCTACAATTGTACCACCACGAACAGAGTGAACACCAATTTCGCCTAAAGGCTTACGCTTTGACATACCCTCTCTTCCATATACACATGGAATTTCATCATTTCCTTCAATTGAGGAAATAAGCATCTTAGCTGTACCAGATGGAGCATCAGCCTTTTTATTATGATGCTTCTCAATAAGCTCAACATCAAATGATTCTCTTAAGATCGGAGATATTTCTCTTACCACACGATTCATTAAAATAACGCCTAATGAAAAGTTTGAGCTATAAAGAACAGGTGCATAATTTTTCATATCATTAAGAAGCTCAAGCTCTTCACTTGAGTATCCGGTTGTAGCTATAACAACTGGCATATGTGATTTTTTAACAAAATCATAAATTTTTACAATATTTGAATGATGAGAAAAATCTATAACGACATCCGCATCAATTCCTTCAAAATTTTCATAATATCCTGGAGCTACAATGGCAGAAATTGTATCATTTGCGCCAATACAATCAGCTACAACATGACCCATTGCTCCATAACCAACTAAACAAATTTTCACTTTATTTTTTCTCCTAATCTATCAATTTCATGATGTAAAATTTCCTTTTTAGGTCCCATCTCATCAAGCGGAAGACGAACATGACCAACATTAAAGCCCATATAATTTAGAGCTTCCTTAACAGGAATAGGATTTGTCTCTAGGAATAAATCATTAGATAAATCTAAATATTCAAGCTGTAATTTATAAGCATCCTTGTAATTACCATCAAGCATTAGTGATGTCATATTATGAACGGTGCTAGGTGCAATATTTGCAAGTACTGAAATAACACCATCGCCACCAAGGCTCATAACAGGAACAATTTGATCGTCATTTCCTGAAAGCAATGAGAAATTATCATCAATAAGGCTAGCAACCTTAGCTACAAAGCTAATATTGCCTGAAGCTTCCTTAATACCACAAATATTAGGAATTTCCTTAAGCTCCTTAATTTCCTCATATGTTAAAGACATACCAGTTCTTGAAGGAACATTATACATAATAATTGGAAGACTAGTAGATGAGGCTATCATCTTAAAATGCTTAATGACACCCGTATGATTAGTTTTATTATAATAAGGTGTAATTACAAGTAGGGCATCAGCTCCAAGCTCTTCATATCTTTTAGATGCAAGACAGGAAAGTCTTGTTGAATTCGAGCCACTTCCTACTACAACGGGAATTTGATGGTTAACTCTTTTAACAACAAATTTAACAACCTCATCTTTTTCTTCCTGTGTCATTGTTGCAGCCTCAGCTGTTGTACCTAAAATTACTAAGCCATCAGTATGGCTTTTTAAATGAAAATTTATTAAATTACCTAAAACAGCAAAATTGACATTGTCATTTTCATCAAATGGAGTGACAAGTGCAACATAAGATCCACTAAATTTCATTATTATTTACCTCGATTTCTGTATCAAAGACGTGAACAGATGGTCCTTCCATATAAATATCATCATTTTCCTTAGATATTTTTAAAATTCCATAAGGAAGATGCATATAGACATAGTTAGATACAAGTCCAAGTCTGTTTAATGTAACAAAAGCACTACAAGCGCCGGTCCCGCAAGCAAGGGTATAGCCAACACCTCGCTCATAGGTTCTAATTTTATAATTTTCTTCGTCTATTTTTTGAACAAAATTAACATTCGTTTTTTCTTTAAACAAGGGATTATTAGAAATAAAAGGTCCAATATTTAGCTCCAGCATTGACTCAATATCATCAGTTAAGAGTACGGTATGAATTGTACCCATAAAAAAGCTATAACTTATATATTCCTTATCCTCATATATAATAGGAAGACCAAAATAATTTTTATCTAAGGATGCCTTTATCATATTATTATCAAATAAAGGATGTCCCATATTTATTTTGACCCTAAAATCATTATCTAAGCTGGAAATAACCTTTATTTTCATTATTCCTGCACCGGTTTTAACATCAAAGGAATCACAAGATACAAGACCATTTTTTAAAGCATAATGGCTAAAGCATCTAATACCATTACCACACATTGGGGCTACTGAGCCATCTTTATTATAAAATAGCATTTCTAAGGGATTATTTTTAACAACAATAAAGCCATCAGCACCAATGCTTAAATGCTCCCTAGTTAAGGAAATAGCTAATTTTTTATAATCAATATTAGGCTCATATTTTGTGATTATAAAATCATTGCCAAGACCATGATATTTAGATATTTTCACAAATCTCACCTCGAATAATATCCTCAAGGCTTTGTCTTCTTACGGCAAGGAAGTCTCCCTTATCAGATACGAAAACCACGGCAGGTCTTAAGACCTTATTATAATTAGAAAACATTGAGTATCCATAGGCTCCTGTTGATTTAACAACTAAAAGGTCCCCCTCAGAAGCCTCAGGAAGCATCGTATCCTCCATAATGATATCGCCAGATTCGCAGCATTTTCCAGCTACCGTAATAGTCTTTTTAGGACTATCCTCCTTACCAACGATAAAGCCCTCATATTTAGCTTGATATAGGGCAGGACGAATGTTATCAGTCATACCACCATCAATAAAATAATATTCACGATGAGGTGTATGCTTCATAGCACCAATTGTATAAAGGGTAGTACCAGCCTCACATACGATTGAACGACCTGGTTCAATCATTAAATGAGAAATCGTAACACCCATTTCCTTAAGCTTTTCTTCTGTATGCTTAATAATTAAACCAACGATTTCCTTAGTAGCCATAGGATGATCATCCTTAGTATAGCGAGCACCAAACCCACCACCTAAATTTAGAGAAAGTGGTCTATTAAAGCTCTTTAAATAAGCTACAAGCTTATCAATAGCGGCGTAAAAGCCTTCAATTTCAAAAATTTGTGAACCAATATGAGAATGGAAGCCCTCTAAAATAATATTACTTGAGCTTTCAATACCATCAAGAGTTTTTTTAAGATCATCTGAATCAATTAGCATTCCAAACTTAGAATCAATATGGCTTGTAACAATAAACTTATGAGTATGAGCCTCTACTCCAGTATTTAATCTAATTAAGCAATTAACCTGCTTATTTAATCTTTTAGCTACAGACTCAATATGACAATAATCAGCATATGAATCAATTACAATGTGATTTACGCCATTGGTAATAGCATATTCAAGCTCCTCAATTTGCTTATTATTTCCATGAAAATATAAATGCTCAGGATTCATACCAGCCTTAAGAGCGGTATAAATTTCTCCCATAGATACAACATCTGCAAATAAGCCCTGCTCCTTACATAATTTATAAATATGTAAAATTGATAAAGCCTTTGATGCATATAAAACATCCGTTTTAAAATATTTTGATTTAAAGCTTTCTTTATAATCATTCATAATATTAATGATGGCATTTTCATCAAAAACATATAAGGGTG
>URFB01000106.1 GCA_900547045.1 uncultured Mollicutes bacterium | reverse complement strand
AAAAATTAAAAAAGTATAATCTAATTATTAAAAACAAAAGATATTTTCAATTATCTGTTGACAAACAAAAGGCAGAGTGATATTTTAATGATATTGAAATTAATCAAGCTGAGGAGGTCCCATCTTTAGATGAATCTAAAAAAATTCAAGAAAAATATCAGGAAATGCTTGGTGATATTGTTAAGACAAGAGAGGATAATACAGAAATAATTGAGGTTGTTCATAATGATGATGATTCTTTTTTAAGTCTATTTGATAATTTTTCATCTAAATATTTAAAAATTACTAAGCTTTATGTTAATGATAAGGCTATGCTAATGGAAAAATATAATTTGAATGAAGAGGAATTTTCTAAATGCTACGATAGTCAAAGTAATATTTTAACAATCAGGAGCTATGATTGATTTTAGTAAGCTTTTTGGTCTTGAGCTTAAAACGGATGATTCCTTAACAAGTCAAACGATAATTGCTCATGGCAAGTCATCTTCCTATGTTATTAAGGATATAGGAAAAATTGAATATACGAATTATTTAAAGGTTAAGGATGATAAGCTTCCTTTTTTAAAGCCACTAAAGATTAAGCAATATGAAAATCATGTATATTTTTTATATAGCTATTTTGAAAATTATCAAAGCATTTATGAGGCCTATGATGGTATTTTAAAGACTATTTCCTTACTTCACAAGAAAACTGCCAAAAAGGTTCCTCAACCTAAAATGGCCGAAATAAAATATAAGAAAATAGCCCTAATTGCCAATGATCGCTTTAATATGCTTGAAATGAAGATTAGAAATATTGAGCTTAATCCTGTAAAAAATGATTTAAGCTGGATCTATTTATCTAAATATCACATTATTTTAGATGCTAAATTAGAAATATATAAAATGATAAAGCGTCTTAAAACGATTAAGGATGATGTCGAGGTAGGAATTAACCATGGCTTTCCTAGCCAGGTTCACTTTTTTAATAATAGCTTCATTTCCTACAAGTATCTTAAAGAGGGTGTAATTGAAAATGATCTTTATAAGGCTTTTTTAGATTTTGATAGCCTAGAAATTAATCATTTAGAAATAATAGATAAATATCTTGATGAAAAATATTCTAAAAAATATTTTAAGCTTATGGTTTTATTTTCATATTTATTAATGTGTGATATTGAGCCAAATTATACGTGTGCATCAAAATACATTAAGCTAACTAATAAAATTAGTAGGTTTATGTATCAATTTAAAAATTATAAGTAAATAACAATTTTTTTAAACTTTTAACATTTTGTCGATATATGTTAAAAATTCGTTGTAATCATATTTAGATAATGCTATAATGTAATGGTAGAGTGATTGAGGATAAATTGGAGGACGTATGAAAAACAAAACAAGAATTTTTGGGTTTTTAGCCGCATGCGTTGTTGCTTCAACCATTATGTTAGCAGGTTGTAAGAATAATGCTCAAACAACTACGAATGGAGGTCAAAGCTCTAGTCTTGTGACGGCACAAAAGGGTGAGAAGGAGAATCCTTTTAATATTGCTGAAGCTGTTGAAAAATGTGCTGCAAATGATGCCGAAACAAGATATTATGTTAAAGGAAAAATTAAAGAAATAAGTAATGCTCTATATGGACAAATGATTCTTGAGGATGAAACTGGTACATTAGAAGTATATGGTTCTTATGGCGCTGATGGGGAAAAGCGTTATAGCGAATTATTAGATAAGCCTCAGGCTGGAGATACTGTTTTAATGTATGCAACTCTTGTTACATTTAAAAATAAGCCTGAAATAAAGAGTGGTTGGATTATAAGCTTTGAAAAAGGAAAAAATGAATTTGATTCTTCAAAATATGAAGAGGTATCAGTTAATGATGCAAGATTAAAGGCTGACGATTCTTTAGTAAAGGTATCAGGTACAGTTGCTAAAATTACTTATGCTTCTGGAATGAAACCAAATGGAATTTATTTAGTTGACAATACTAATTCAATTTATGTATATGATGCTAATGGTTCAATTACAAGTGAAGTTAATGTAGGTAATAATATTACTCTTTATGGAAAGAAAACACATTATATCCTTGAAAAGGAAAAAGCAGCTGCAGCAAAGTATGGCTATAAGGGATGTAATCAGTTAGTTGATTGTGTGCTTGGTGACAATGATAAAAAAGTAAATGAGGTTAATTATTCTTGGGCAAGTTCATCTACTGTTAAGAATATTATTAATACACCTGTTTCTGAAGATATTTCAACAACAATTTATAAAGTAAATGCATTAATAAAGAAAGCTCCAGGAGATGGATTTATTAATTACTATATTGATGATTTAGATGAAAAAACTGGTTCTTATGTTTATACACAAGCAAATGGATCTGATTTATCTTATCTAGAACCATTTGATGGCAAGATTTGCACGGTATATCTTTCAGCTATGAATGCTAAATCACTTGCATCTGGTTGTAACTGGCGTTTTATTCCCGTAGCTGTTAAGGATGAAAACTATCAATTTGATTTATCTCAAACTGGCGATTTTGTAATGGAATATCATGCACTTCCTCAATTTAAAAATACTTATGAGGGCGATCCTGAAACTGAACTTTTGACAAGTGTTTCATCAAAACTTTTAGGATTTGAAAATGCAACTATCTCTTATACATCAGCTGATGAAAATATTATTAGCTTTAAAAATGAAGCTGATAAGCTTGTTATGCATGCAAATAATTATGGTAAAACTAAAATTACAATTACTGTTTCTTATAATGGTAGTAATGTAAAGAAGGAACTTGAAATCGAATATAAAGAGCCTGTTAAATATAATGCTCTTACAATTTCAGAAGTATATTCTCAAGCATTAAATACTGAGGTTATTGTTAAAGGTATTGTAGGTGCCGGAGTTGTTAATAAAGATGGGGCATTCTATTTGATTGATGAAACAGGTATGATTCCAATAAAATCAACCAAAGATGTTACTTCAATGTTATCATTGGGTAATGAAGTAATAATCAAAGGTAAGTTTACCGATTTTGTATCTTCAAGAGATAAAGAATATCATTCACAATATCATATTGCTAATGCCGAATTATTGGTTAATAATGGTGGAAATAATGTATATTCAAATGCTACATTTATTTCTTCAACTGTAAAAAACGTAAGTGAATTATGTAGTAATAAAGATATAAATGGGACTAAAAATGTATATGTTATTAGTGCAGTAGCAAGATATGATCAACAAAAAAATTATTCTAATATGTATCTTGATGATGGCGAAAATAGTATTAGATTATACTCAAGTAGTGGTAAGCAATACGAATGGATTTTAGATTATACAGGTAATGTAAAATATGAAGTAACATTAAATGCATGGAACGGAAAGTATGCTGTTTCTCTTATTGCTATAATTCTTGAGGATGGTACTAGAGTTTGCAATCCATACAATTTTACTAAATAATTTAATTAACATAAATAAAAGATGATATTGGGCGTCCAATATCATTTTTTATCGTTCTTATGCTTTTGTATAAATGCTTTTATTTTATCCTTATATTCAAAGAAAATAATTTTTAATGCGAGAACTACAATTAAGATTCCAAGTATTTTTAAATTTGTTTGACTAAAAAAGAAAATTGTCAAAATACTTTGGTAAATAATAGAAATTAATATCATCATAAAGTTATTTTTTATAAATTCGCCAATATGCTTCAAAACATCACCAATAAATTATATGGTAAAGATTAAAAAATATGTTTATTTTGCAAAGTTAAAAAAAATTATGGTGTAAATAATTGAAAATTTTGAAAAAAGTGATATAATAATAAAATGTATAATTATCGAATGGAGGGCTTTATATGAGCAAGATAAATTTGGAACAATTGGTAAGCTTTTTAAAGGATCAAGGCTTTGTTTTTCAGGGTAGTGAAATTTACGGTGGATTAGCAAATGCTTGGGATTTTGGACCTCTTGGTGTTCTATTAAAGAAGAACATTAAGGATTCATGGTGGAAGAAAATGGTAACAGAATCAAGATATAATGTAGGTCTTGATAGTGCAATTTTAATGAATCCAGAGGTTTGGGTTGCATCAGGTCATATTGGTGGCTTCTCTGATCCCCTTATAGATTGTAAAAGCTGTCATTCACGTTTTAGAGCTGATAAGCTTATTGAGGATTATTCTAAGGGCGAAATTACTGGCGATGGAATGTCAAATGAAGAACTTATGACATTTATTCGTGAGCACAATATTTGTTGTCCTGAATGTGGAAGTAAAGAATTTACTGATATTAGACAATTTAATCTTATGTTTAAGACTAATATGGGTGTTGTTGAGGATAAGAAGTCTGCAGTATATTTAAGACCTGAGACTGCTCAAGGTATCTTTGTTAACTTCAAAAATATTCAAAGAACTACAAGACGTAAGCTTCCATTTGGTGTTGGTCAAATTGGTAAATCATTTAGAAACGAAATTACACCAGGTAACTTTATCTTTAGAACAAGAGAATTTGAACAAATGGAGCTTGAATTCTTCTGCAAGCCAGGTACAGAAATGGATTGGTTTAGCTATTGGAGAAAGCGTTGTATGGATTTCTTAGTTTCTATGGGTATTAATAAGGACGAGCTAAGATATCGTGATCATGAGGCATCTGAGCTTTCTTTCTATTCAAATGCTACAACTGATATTGAATACAATTTCCCTTGGGGTTTTGGTGAGCTTTGGGGCATTGCATCTCGTACTAACTATGATTTAGGAAAGCATATGGAGCATTCTAAGACTTCAATGGAATATCTAGATCCTGAGGATAACACAAGATATATTCCTTATGTTATTGAACCCTCACTCGGTGTCGAGCGCTCGTTCCTTGCATTCCTCGTTGATGCTTATGACGAGGAG
>URFB01000105.1 GCA_900547045.1 uncultured Mollicutes bacterium | reverse complement strand
CATTTCCTTTACAATATCAGTAAATTCATCCTGAACCTCTTCTCTTTTAATTAGCTCAAGACGTCTTTGATCCTGCATGTACTGTGTAATGGCAACAATTACATAAAGTACTAAAATAAAGGAAGCTAAAATAATTGTTCTTAGAATAATATCAGCAAAGGCTGAGCTTCTTAAGAATTCAATTATCTGCTCAAAGGTATTTCCTTCAAAGTCAGTTGAAATCATATTATAGGTTATCGTAAAGTGTAAAATCGTAATAATTACAATAAACCATTTAGAAATAGTTTTCAAAAGCTTTTTATTTTGATAAAGAGATACAATGACAAGGGCATAATATATAAGCATATATCCAGCCTCACCAAAGCTTGCACCACTTGTTTTCATCTTCATATAAATAATAACTGATGACAAAAACATATAAAAGCAGGCAATATACATCGCAATAGTTTGATGCATAATATCATCCTTATGCGTATATATCATTTTCTTTAGGGTTGAGTTTATCAAAAATGTTAATGGGAACAAAATGGCAGTTAAAATCCAGTTTGAATTAGTCTTTGTAATAAAAGAAACAATCATCATTAGGGTTGAATAAACCATATTTGAAACGAAAATAATATTTTTTATAACAATATTTCTTCGGAATAATACTTGAGTTTCATTGGAAATATCAATACCATTTTCGAAACCAAACCATTCATTAAATAGAGATGAAAATGATTTTTTCTTAAAAAATTTCACGGCAACACCACCCTTAATCACTCAATTTATTATATCATAAAGCGTTAGATAATAATATCGTTAAGATTAAGAAGCTTTTGTCCGTTAAGGAAATCCTTAACATTCATACGCTTTTTACCAGGAGCCTGAAGCTCGAGCACGCTAATAGCGTCTGTTTTACACTTAATTATTAAGCACTTCTTTAGGTTAATAATTGTACCTGGCTTAGCATCACTATTATTTATTACAATTTGCGCCTTATATATTTTAATTCTTTGACCTTGTGCCTCACAATAAGCACCTGGCTCATCAGCTAGACCTCTAATTAAATTAAAGACGTCTTTAGCAGCCATATTAAAGTCAATTTTTTCCTCAAGAGGAGAAATATTTGGTGAAATTGTAGCATCATCCTCATTTTGAGGAACACCTAAATTTCTTTCATTATAGATATCTTCAATATTATCCATTAATAGATCCCTACCTATTATAGATAGCTTTTTAAAAAGCTCTGAGCTATTATCAGTATCTAAAATAGGAAGCTCCTTAGAAGCGAACATTCTTCCGGCATCCATTTTTTTAACCATTTCCATAATAGTTACACCAGTTTTTTCATCACCATTGATAATAGCACGCTGAATTGGCGCGCCACCTCGGTGATGAGGTAGTAAGGATCCATGAACATTAATACATTTTTTATAAAGATTTAAAATTTTGGTTGGAATAAACTGACCATAGGCAGCTGTTACAATCATATCAGCTTCAATATTTTTAAAATATTCGTATTCATTTTTAATATTCTCAGGCTGGAATAAAGGTAAATTAAGCTCAAGCGCTCTTTGGGCTACAGGTGGATTTTTTAAAACACCTTTTCTTCCCTCGGGCTTAGCAGGCTGTGATACAACAAGCACAAGCTCGTACTTTTCATTTAACGCCTCAAGAGATGGCACAGCAAATTCGGGAGTACCCATAAATATAATTTTCATTTTTATCACATCCTTTTAATTGAAATATATGCTTTTTTATTCTTTTGAAATCTTTGATTTATTAAAGATAATATAGACATATCCTCATCGGAAAGCTTAATTGTAAGCTCGTATTGATACCTGTCCTTAATTTTAAAAATGTAATGGCTTACTGGACCAAGGACAATCGCCTTTGTTTGAGAGGAAATCAAATTCCTAAGATTATGAATTTCCTTATAGGCTTCCTGTTGGTCAGGCGATGATACAATAATCTCAATAAGATTTTTAAAGGGAGGAGTTTGACTTATTCTTCTTAATTTAAGCTCCTCTTCATAAAATAAATCATAATTATGCGCCTGGGCCGCCTTAATTACAATATTGTCCGGATTATAGGTTTGAATAATAACCTTACCATCCGTACCCTTTCTTCCTGCTCTTCCTGATGCCTGCTCAAGCAAATCATAGGTTTTTTCATAGGCATCATAAAAGGGCATTTTAAGGCCTAAATCAGCATTAACGATTCCCACTAGGCTTACAAGCGGAAAATCAAGACCCTTAGCTACAACCTGCGTACCAAGTAATATATCAGCCTCATGATTTGAAAATTTAGTTATTATTTCATCATGGCTATTCTTCTTACTTGTGGTATCAGAATCCATTCTAATAACACGAGCCTCGGGTAAGGTCTTATTAAGCTCCTCTTCAAGCTTTTGTGTTCCATCTCCTACATATTTAATATAGGGACTTCCACATTTAGGACACCTTGTTGGTACAAGCGCTTTGTAGCCACAATAATGACAAACAAGTCTTTCTTGATTTTTGTGATAGGTCATGCTCACATCACAATGAGGGCATTTAATCTCCTCACCACAGCTTCTACACATTACGAAAGTTGAGTATCCACGACGATTAATTAATAAAACCGCCTGTTCCTTTCTATTTAAGGTCTCAATCAAGTTTTCTTTTAAGCTTCTTGATAATACACTTCGATTGCCAGACATTAATTCCTGCCTCATATCAACGATAAAGGAAATTGGAAGAGGCTTATTATTAGCCCTTTTATTAAGGGTTAAAAGCTTAATTTTACCATTTAAGGCGAAGTAATTAGTTTTAATACTTGGAGTGGCGCTTCCATAAATTAAAGGGCACTGATGATATTCTGCTCTTTTTTGAGCCACAAAATGTGAATCATATCTAGGATTATTATCCTGAATATAGCTTTCAGATTGCTCCTCATCCATTATAATAAGACCAATACTAGACATCGGCACAAAGAGAGCTGATCTTGCACCAACAACAATTTTAGCCTTGCCATCCTTAATACGACGCCATTCATCATATCTTTCACCATCAGACATTTGGCTGTGTATAATCGCAACTAAATCATTGAATCGAGCCTTAAAGCGCGATGCCATTTGCGGGGTTAGAGAAATTTCTGGTACAAGCATAATTGCCTGCTTACCAGCCTTAATCGTATCCTCGATAAGATTTAAATAAACCTCAGTTTTACCAGAGCCACAAACTCCCTTAAGTAAAAATTCATTAAAGCCACTTGATTCTTTAATTATCTCATAAGCTTTTGCTTGTTCATCATTTAAAACAATTTGCTTATCAGCTACTGAAGAAAATGAAGCACTACGGTAAAGCTCTCTTTTAACAATTTCAATTGCTCCATTAGCCTCTAGGGTTGAAAGCGCTGATTTTGAATAACCCATATCATTTACAAGCATACTATAGCTAGTATCACAATTAGCCTCTAAAAGATATTTAACTATTTCCTCTTGCTTTTTAGAGCTAGACTTAGAGGAATCAACTAGTCTTACAAGCTTTTCATATTTCTTCTGATTTTTTTCTTTAAAATCAGTATAAATATCAATTAAGCCCTTTTGCTTAAGATTTTTTATTAAACCTAAGCATTCCTTAAAATCATCAAGGGGAGCTATAGCTCTAGAACCTTTTATTAAATTAACCGAATTTAAGCTATTATCATAATTTTTAAAATCCACAAGCTTAACATAATTGGCCTTCAAAGCCTTAGGTATCATCATTAAATAATTTTCTATTAGGAAAGAAAAATATTCGCTTGCAAGTATGGAACCTAGCTTAATAAGCTCTAAATTTATAACTGGCTCTAAATCTAAAACGCTTATAATTGATTTTAAATTATAATCTGATTTAGTATAATCATTTATATCAACAATAAAGCCCATTAAATTTCTACTGCCAAAGGGTGCAAATACCCTTGAGCCTATTTTAGCGACGCTTTCGTATTGTACGGGAATGATATAATCATATGACTGATTAAGCTGATTATTTTTTATATCTAATACAACACTAGCTATCATAATTCCTCCATAAAACTAAAAAGGTCCGAAATGGACCTTAATGTTAATCCATCATTCAAGCTTTAGCACCGAGCTAATAAGTAGGGGTTGCTGAAGGGTCTTAGAGCTTGTCTCTCACCTTCTCTTTATGGTAATATTCAAATTCAATTTATTATATATCAAATGATATTAAAAAACAAGTTTTTTGTAAACAAATATAAATAATTATAACTTAAACTAGATAATTGTTATATTATCAGCAATTTCCTCATGTAATAATCCCATGCTTTTTAGAGGCTTAGATAAAAATTTAATTAATAGAAACATTAAAATGGATTGAGGGAATAGATAAACTAAATTTTTAGGAAGCTCTGCTGTTAATAAATAGGCCTTAAAGGAAATTGTTTTATCATTTATTAGCCACCACCAGTAGCTTCCAAGAAGAGTATTTACTAAAAGATTAACAATTATTCTTGAAAATAAGCACTTCATAAAGTTTATTTTAGTTTTGTATAGGCATAATGCATATGCAAGTCCTGCAATCATCGCTGATAGGGTATAGCCCGGAAAATAAAGTCCACTTGGCTTAATTAAGAAGCCGATGTTATCTGATAAAAAGCCAGCTAAAAGACCGGCGACTGGACCATAAAGCATAGCAATTACACTAAAAATTAAATAGCTAATACCAATTCCTAGATTACCAAAGCCCGAAGGAAGAGAAATAAATTTAGAGCACATCATTAGGGCAAATAAAATTGAAATAGTAACTAGGCTTTTGACATTTTTAAGTTCCTTAAATGAGGCCTTAAAATATGAAAGATGAAGGGGTGACCTATAAATATTTTGATTATCATAATTAACCCTATCAATAATTTCTTCCTTAAACCAAATGGAAGAAACGCCAAGAACTAA
>URFB01000104.1 GCA_900547045.1 uncultured Mollicutes bacterium | reverse complement strand
CTTACAAGCTTAACACATGGTGGGATAACAAAAGGATTTTTTAAATCCATATCTACACCAACATAAACACGACGTGATTCATTTTCCTTAAAGAAAACATAATTTAAAAAGTCATAGCCATCAAGATTTTGGATTTGATCCTTAATTTCCAAAAATGAATATATACTTGCTAAAGATTCCTTATCAAGACGAGAATAATTCATAAATTCCTCTTCATATTTCTTCTTGTATCCTACCTTGACAAGCTCAAAGGCATTTATTAATAATGCACGTTTAAAGGGTGAGACATCCTCAAAGTATTCATTGTATACAGAAAAGCCAAATCTTTTACAAATAACCTCAATCATATCAACAATTTTAGAAACCTTATAGGTATTATTTAAAACATCAAATTCAACATAAATATTTAAATCTAAATATTTAGGATCAAGTCGTTGAATATTTGATACAATTGATTTTGTATTAAAAATGAAATCCGCGTCCATATTAATTACAGTATTATGATATTTTGCTACCTTTATTGCACCCTCTTGAAGTAAACGCATATAAGGTTGAGCCTCTAAATAGGTTAATAGCTCTGCTTTATCGTAAACTCGAGTTCCTTCTTTAAAAAAATAGTAACGAAATTTCATTTTATCACTTCCATGTCAATTTTATCATTTTTGACACTAAATGTCAAAAATCTTGTTTATATCATTAAGAGCCTTATAATCCGTCATTTTTACTGACAATGGCGAAACGCTTATTATTCCTTCTTTAATTACAGCTAAATCTGATCTTTCATCTGAAGAAAGCTCTGCAACTGGACAAAGCTCATAATTAAATTTAAAAATATCCTTAGGAATATTAATATTAAGGCTGAAATTCTTACTATATAAACCCTTTTTCATTATAATATCAAGCATTTTATTAAGATAAGCTAAATCTTTTTCTTTATAATCATATGCCACAGAAAAGGCCAGAGAGCTTATTTTTCTTAAGCAAGCCTCTCTTGCAACCGCAACGGTTCCTGAATAAAAGGTATCAATACCTAAATTATATCCTTTATTAATACCAGATACAACTAAATCGGGCTTGAAATTAGTAAATTCTAGACAAAAAAGAACCGATTGAACGGGAGTATAGGGCTGAGAATAAAATTTTATTCCTTCTACCTCCTTATAAAGCTTAAGCTCAGTTGCAGAATGATTTTCAATATTAATTGAATGGGATTTAGCGCTTTGATTAGATTCTGGTGCAATTACCATAACCTCTCCATAGGGCTTTAGCATTAAAGCTAAAGCCTCAAGGATTGGAGATGAAACACCATCATCATTACATACGAGGATTTGCATAGAAACTTACAACAATATTGTGGCATCTTGGGCAAAGCTCATCGTCAAGCACCTCAGGTACAGTTGCCCAGCAACGAGCACAAACATGGCCCTCTGCAGCCTTAACGGAAGCCTTAAAGCTATCACCCTTAACCTCTTCATATTGAGAAACAATTAGGATTTGTGCAATATTAGCATTTAAGCGCTTAAATAAAGCCTCAGCGTGATCATCTAATGTTAGAGTAAGCTTAGCAGCAAATGACTTACCAATAACCTTATTGGCACGAGCCTCCTCTAAAGCCTTTAGAATTTCCTGACGATATGTCATAAATTCATCAAAATCAGCCTCAAGAGAAGCATATTTAGAATAATCAGCTACCTTAGGCATATCCTCAAGATATACATCGATTTCCTTATTTCCAGGTAGGAATTGGTATGCCTCAGATGCAGTATGAGGAATAATAGGACTTGTCATAGTAATTAAAGTCTTACAAGCATTGTAAAGAACTGTTTGAACACTTCTTCGTGCAAGAGATGAAGCTGGTTCAATGTATAAAATATCCTTAACAAAGTCTAGATAGAAGGCACTTAATTCGTTAGCAATAAAGGTATTCAATGTCTTATAAACAGCATTAAAATCAAAACTATCATATGCCTCATGAAGAGATTTAACTAAATTATTAAGCTTAATCATCATATATTTATCAACGTTTGGCATTTCATCAAGTGAAACGGCCTCCTCTGGCTTAAAGCCATCAAGATTAGCTAGCATAAATTTAATTGTATTACGAATCTTACGATATGAATCAGATACCTGCTTAATTAATTCCTTAGACATAACAAAGTCAGACTTGAAGTCCACTGATGATACCCAAAGACGAAGGATATCAGCACCATTTTCATTACAAACCTTAATTGGATCAACTGTATTACCTAAAGATTTAGACATCTTACGACCTTCACCATCAAGAGTAAAGCCATGAGATAAAACAGCCTTATAAGGTGCAACTCCTGTGGTTGCAACACCAGTTATAATTGATGAATTAAACCAACCACGATATTGATCTGATCCTTCAAGATATAAATCAGCCGGATACTTTAGGCCTCTTCTTTCTAAAAGCCTATGACTTGAACCAGAATCAAACCATACGTCCATAATATCCATTTCCTTCTTGAAAATACCATTAGGTGAATGTGGATTTGTATAGCCATCTGGAAGTAGGTCCTTAGCCTCACGCTTAAACCATTCATTAGAACCAAATTCATCAAAAATTTGGGCAACATGCTCAATTACAACCGGATCAAGAATAGCTTCGCCATCCTCACAATAGAAAACAGGAATTGGAACACCCCATGCTCTTTGACGAGAAATACACCAATCATGACGATCTCTAATCATATTAGAGATACGAGTATCACCCCAAGTTGGATTCCATTTTACCTTATGAATTTGTTCAAGAATTTCATCCTTAATTGGATCGATAGATGCAAACCATTGAGGAGTAGCACGGAAAATTACTGGCTTTTTTGTACGCCAATCATGAGGATAGCTGTGAGTGATAGGTTGAAGCTTTAAAAGTAAGCCCTTTTCCTTCAAATCATCAATAATTGGATCCTCTGATTTTTCATAAAACATACCCGCATATTTTCCTGTTTGAGGCATTTGAATACCCTTATCATCAACATATACTAGCATAGGTAAGCCATATTTTTTTCCAGCCTCATAGTCTTCCTCACCATATCCTGGTGCAATATGAACAAAGCCTGTACCATCTGTTGTAGTTACATAATCAGCGTTAATTGATGTACCAAAGCGATCATCATATAAAGGGTGCTGATACTTAATATTTAAAAGCTCAGAGCCCTTATAGCGCTTTAGAACATTAACATTTTCAAGAGAAAGAGATTCAGTTAAGGAATTAAGTAAAGCCTCAGCGCATAAAAGCTTACCCTGATTAGAATCAATTAAGCAATAATCAATTTCAGGTCCTGCACAAACAGCAACATTTCCTGGTAAAGTCCAAGGAGTTGTTGTCCAAACAAGGAATGAAGCGCCCTTAAGGTCACCTTCTTCTTCAACAATTGGGAACTTAAAGTATATTGATTTACTAGTTACATCCTTATACTCAATTTCAGCCTCAGCTAAAGCTGATTCTGAAGATGGTGACCAGTAAACAGGCTTTAGGCCCTTATAAATTAAGCCTCTTTCAACCATTTTTCCAAATACTCTAATTTGGTCACGCTCAAAGTCGTGAGTTAAAGTAATATATGGATGGTCCCAGTCAGCCATAACACCTAAACGCTTAAAGCCAACCTTTTGACGCTCAACCTGCTTATAGGCATATTCCTCACAAAGATCTCTAAATTGAGAAAGAGGAATTTCCTTTCTATTTACGCCAGACTTTTGTAGGGCATTTTCAATTGGAAGACCATGTGTATCCCAACCAGGAATATATAAAGAATAAAAGCCATTCATGTTTTTATATCTTACGATAATATCCTTTAGAATTTTATTTAAGGCATGACCTAAATGAATATCACCATTTGCATATGGTGGACCATCATGTAGAGTGTATTCATGTAAGCTCTTATTTTTTTCTAGTACTTTTTCATAAACGTGATTTTGTTTCCATTTTTCTTGGATTAAAGGCTCCTTTTGGCCTAAATTACCACGCATTTCAAACTCTGTTTTACCCATTAAAAGGGTATCTTTGTAATCCTTCATTATTTTTCCTCCTTAAAAAATAAAAAAACGTCCTTAATAAAAAGGACGCCATTGACGTGTTACCACCTTAATTCTAGATAAAATATCTAGCACTCATTACTCCTTAACGCGGAATACGGAACACCCTCATCGAATGTCCATTTTTGTTAGTGATCCGAAAATAGCTATTGCTGGCTTGCACCATCCCAGCTCGCTTAAAAAGCGCTATTTTCCGTCTAACTCATCAATGTTTATATACGAAAATATTATATACTATTTGTTAATTTAGCACAAGCCAATTTTTTAGATTTGTTCAATTAGTTCTGTTAAGGAACCATCTAAAAATTCTTCCTTACGTGCAAATAAATAAGTATAATCATTAATTTTTACTGTATTACCCTCAACAGCGTAGCAAGCTCCCGCAAAGAAAGCTAAAAGCTTATTTACTCCCATAATAGGAAGCTTTTGAAAATTTAAAATTAGAGGGCTTCCAAGCTTCATTTGATCAACTAAGAAGGCAGCTCTTTCATCATCATCCTGCACCTGCTCAAAAATAACCCTTTCTGAGGCTAGCTTACTAGGCTCATTATTTAGATTATTTGACGCTTCTTCATATTCATTAAGCTTTTTTGATTTAGAAAATAAACCCATATTAATTAGCTTCCTTTCCTACTTCATATCCTTCATTAGTTTCAAATGGAATAACAGATGCGTGATTATTCTTTCTCATCATAACTAATGTAGTATCAGCATAATTTTGTAAAATTGCTGTACGCTGAGGTGGGCAGGCGATAATAACCTGAAGTGGCATTGTTGAGATGAAATCCATCATTGATTTCATACGGTTAGCATCCATCTTATCGAATACCTCATCAAAGATCACAAGACCAATTGAATCACGGTTTGCGTTCTTA
>URFB01000103.1 GCA_900547045.1 uncultured Mollicutes bacterium | reverse complement strand
CAAATAAAGAAGAAATAAAGGACGCAGAAATTGTAGATGACTATTCAGATGATGAAAACAATCTGAATGATAGTGATGATGAATAAGTATTTTTTATATTTAAAAAAAGATACTAGCGATGAGCTTTCATCGCTTATCTTTTCATTGATTGGAAATGTAAAGCCTATACTATATAATGATGTTATTATATATCCTTATAATGATTATGAAGAATTAATGTTTGAAGAAGCGATTAAAGCCTATATGTTTGACTTAAACACATTTTTTAAATGTTATATTTCAAAAAAAATAGAAGAAGCATCAATTAAAGATAATTATGAAATGATTTATAAGTATTTTATCTTAGCAAAGAAAAAAGAAATATATCATGAGTGGGAATTAATTGACGAAGCTATTTGCTTAAATGATTTATCATTAAAAAAAGAACTTTTAGGGGAATATTATAACGATATAGAAATGCATAATATTGTTAATACATTCATTAGTAATGACTTGAACATTTTAAAAACTTCGAATGATTTATATATGCATAGAAATACCTTAATTAATAAGCTTGATAAATTCTATAAAAAAACAGGCTATGATTTGAGAAGATTTAAGGATGCTTATATTATTTATAGTATGATAAAAGGAGAATAAATTTAAAGAATGTGCAGTTTGTACATTCTTTTTTTAAAAATGATTTGCTATAATACGGGTGTATTAATTACAGGAGGATTTATATTATGGCTACATTAAGCTTAAAAAATATTAATAAAATTTATCCTAATGGAACTCAAGCTGTTTTTGATTTCAATCTTGAAATCAAAGATAAGGAATTTATTTGCTTCGTAGGACCATCTGGATGTGGAAAATCAACTACACTTCGTATGATTGCTGGTCTTGAGGATATCTCTGCTGGTGAATTATGGATTGATGATAAAATGGTAAATGACGTATCACCTAAGGATCGTGATATCGCGATGGTATTCCAAAGCTATGCGCTTTACCCACATATGTCAGTTTATGAAAATATGGCATTTGGTCTTCGTCTTCGTCGTATTGATCGTGATGTAATCAATGAAAAGGTTAAGCAAGCTGCTGAAATTCTTGGCCTTACTCCATATCTTGATCGTAAGCCAAGACAATTATCAGGTGGCCAATGTCAACGTGTTGCCCTAGGTCGTGCTATCGTTCGTGATGCAAAGGTATTCTTAATGGATGAGCCTCTTTCAAACCTAGATGCTAAGCTACGTGTTTCTACTCGTGGAGAGCTTATTAAGCTTCACCGCCGTCTAAATGCTACAACAATTTATGTAACTCATGACCAAATCGAGGCTATGACAATGGCTACAAGAATTGTTTGTATGAAGGATGGTCGTATTCAACAGGTTGGTACACCAAAGGAAATTTATTCACACCCTCATAATGTATTCGTTGGTGGATTCATCGGAACTCCTCCTATGAACTTCATTGAAGGAACTGCATCTGAGGATGGAATCTTCACTACAACTAATGGTAATGTTAAGATTGAAATTCCAAAGGGTAAGCTTCTATTGTTAAAAGATAAGAACTTCATTGGAAAGAAGATTTTCTTAGGAATTCGTCCTGAAAATATTCACGATGAACGTGATCCAATTATGTTCGAAACATATCCTAATGCCGTAGTTGATTGCAAGGTTAAGATTTCTGAGCTTTTAGGAGCTGAAACAAACATCTATACTGAGGTTGATGGATGTAGCTTAATTGCAGCTGTACAATCACGTTCAGATTTAACATTTGATTCAGATATTAAGCTTGTATTTGATATGAATAAGTGTCATTTCTTTGACTGCGAAACTGAAATTAACATTGCTGATTTATAAAAATAGTGTCATCCAGCTTTGGATGACCTTTTTTAAAAGAATGAATGTAACCGATTTCTAATTGTCAATATATACTACAAATGGTATAATAATAAGTGTAAAGTCATTAATCGTAATGGAGGTAATAAAATGGCTAAGAAAGTTATTACAGACTTAAATGTAAAAGGTAAAAAAGTATTAATCAGAGTTGATTTTAATGTTCCTATGAAGGATGGTGTTATCACTGATGATAACCGTATTCGTGAAGCATTACCAACAATTAAATATGTTGTTGAAAATGGTGGAAAGGCAATTGTCTTTTCACATCTAGGACGTATCAAGGAAGAAGCTGATTTAGCTAAGAATACATTAGCTCCTGTTGCAAAACGTCTTCAAGAATTAATCGGAATCAATGTAAAGTTCGTTCCTGTTACTCGTGGTAAAGCATTAGAGGACGCTATTGCTAATATGGAAGATGGCGAAATCGTTATGTTCGAAAATACTCGTTATGAGGACTTAGATGGTAAGAAGGAATCTAAGAATGATCCTGAGCTTGGTGCTTATTGGGCATCTCTTGGCGATGTATTTGTAAATGATGCATTCGGTACTGCTCATAGAGCTGCTGCATCAAATGTTGGTATCGCAGCTAACATTAAGGAAACTGTTGCAGGATTCCTACTAGAGAAGGAAATCAAGTTCATTGGTGGTGCTGTTGATAATCCACAAAGACCTTATGTTGCAATCCTTGGTGGTTCAAAGGTTTCAGATAAGATCGAGGTTATTTCTGCATTACTTGAAAAGGCTGATAAGCTAATTATCGGTGGTGGTATGATGTTTACCTTCCTTAAGGCTTTAGGCAAGAATGTTGGAAAGTCTAAGTGTGAGGATGACAAGGTTGAGCTTGCATCCGAGCTATTAAAGAAGGCAAATGGTAAGATTGTACTTCCAGTTGATACTGTAGTTGCAAAGGAATTCTCCAATGATGTACCTTTCAAGACTGTAAGCGTTGATGATATCGCTGATGATGAAATGGGTCTAGATATTGGTCAAAAGTCAGTTGAGGAATTTGCAAATATCATTAAGACTGCTAAGACAGTTGTATGGAATGGACCTATGGGAGTATTTGAAATGTCAAATTATGCTCATGGTACAATTGGTGTTTGTGATGCAATTGCTAACCTTCATGATGCAAATACAATTGTAGGTGGTGGCGATTCAGCTGCAGCTGCAATTCAATTTGGTTATAAGAACAAGTTCTCACACATCTCAACTGGTGGTGGAGCTTCTCTTGAATACCTAGAGGGTAAGACGCTTCCTGGTATTGCTTGTGTTAATGATAAGTAATTAAAAAGAAAGGAACTGAGAAAAATGGAAAAGAAAATTTTAGTTAAAAGTACAGTAGGTCTACATGCTAGCCTAGCCGCAAAGGTTGTTCAAGCTGCATCTAAATATGCAGTTGATATTAATCTATATTATCACGATAAGGTTGTAGATGTTAAATCTATCTTGGGACTAATGTCTCTTGCCGTACCTCAGGGTGAAAATGTGACTATTGTTGCAACTGGAGATCATGCTGAAGAAGCTATAAATGAGATTGCAGAATTATTAGAAAAATAAATGGAAGGAGCGTGTGTCTATGCGAAAGCCAGTGGTGGCTGCGAACTGGAAAATGTTTAAGACACGTGATGAAGCCTTACAATTCATCTATGCCGTAAGCGATGCCGTTCCTAGCAAAGATATCATAGAAACCATTATTTGCGCTCCGGCAATTCATTTGCGAAGCCTTGTTAAAAGACAGGGTGAAAATATCAGAATTGGTGCACAAAATATGCATTATGCTGATGAGGGAGCATATACAGGAGAAATTTCTCCTAATATGCTTGTTTCAACCGGTGTAACGTATGTAATAATTGGACATAGTGAAAGACGAAGATATAACAATGAAACCGAAGAGGATGTTAATTTAAAGCTTTTGGCAGCGATAAATCATGGTCTAATTCCCATTGTATGTCTTGGTGAAACAGAAGAACAATTTGAACATGCAGATACAGATTATATTTTAAGGGAGCAGGTAAGAACAGCCTTTAGAGGTATTAAGTCAAAATATGTTTCGAAGGTTATTTTAGCCTATGAGCCTATTTGGGCGATTGGTACTGGTAAATCAGCTCCAAGTGATCTTGCCAATCAAAAATGCGGTTTAATTAGAAAAATCATTGGTGATTTATATTCTAAGGAGGAGGCCGATGCCATTCGTATTTGCTACGGCGGATCTGTAAATCCATCTAATTGCTATGAATTACTTTCAAAACCAAACATTGATGGTGCTCTAGTTGGTGGTGCAGCTCTAGACCCTAACAAGTTTATTACCATGTGTAATGAAACCTTAAGAGCTCTCAATGATTCTAAAAAACAATAAAACTCGGAGATTTTCCGAGTTTTTTTATTATCATTATTATTTATTAAGACGACGCATAGTTGCTTCATAAATTAAAATAGAAGCGGCTACACCGACATTTAGGCTATTATTAGAGCCATACATAGGAATAAATACCTTTTCATGCTTATGATTATACCAATCAGGATTAATACCAAATCTTTCAGATCCTACAACAATCGCAATTTTCCCATGATAATCATATTCGCGATAGCTCTTACCTAAATTAGGCTCACCTAAGAAGATAGTATAATTATTATCTAAAAGCCAATTAATTGTATCTTCATAGCTCTTTGATGCCGTAGGAAGAAGGAAGTTAGCCCCTCTTGATGCAAGGGCCAGCTTAGCGCTTTGAGGCTTTACTACCGCATCAACTAAAATCATAGCTTCAGCCTTAGTTGCGTCCATAGTACGATATATTGTACCAATATTACCTGGAATTTCAAGACGATCACAAACTACAATAAAATCCTTATCCTTAAAATCATTTAAATTATGATTTATAAACTCAACCGTACAAATTAAGCCGGCTGTATTTTCCTTTTGTCTTAAATATTCATAGGTTTGTTTTGAAACAATATAGAAATTCTTTGCTTTTTTAATTAAGCGCTCAATTAACTCTTTAGTATCATCGTGATATTCAAGCTCATTACAATAAATGAAGGTATCAATTACATTGTTGGTACCTTCAATTGTTTTTATACTAGATAAATCATCTACATATACTAA
>URFB01000102.1 GCA_900547045.1 uncultured Mollicutes bacterium | reverse complement strand
TTTGTCTAAAATTGAGGCTGGTAAACAAACTATTAATATTTCAAATATTAAAATTGATGATATTTTGAAAAAAATTGAAATGGTTATTAAACCTCTAGCTAATAAGAAAAATATTACATTTAATATATATAAGAAAAACATAATACATAATGATATTGAAACAGATAGATTAAAGCTTGTTCAGGTTTTTACTAATGTTATATCAAACTCAGTTAAATATACAAATGATGGGGGACTTGTGACCTTTTTAATTAAAGAACTTCCAAGTGAATCAACAAGAGTAGGTAAATATGAATTTATTATTGAAGATAATGGCATTGGCATGAGTAAGGATTTTTTAAATGATATTTTTTTACCATTTGCTAGAGAAAAGGATAAAGTAAAGGATATTCAAGGAACGGGGTTAGGAATGCCAATTGCCAAAAATATTATTGATCTTCTTGGTGGAACAATAAATGTTGAAAGTGAGGAGAACAAGGGAACAAAATTTACAATTAGATTTGATTTTGGAATTGTTAATGATTCGGTTAAAGTAGTGACTCAAGATATAGCTATGGATAATGATATAGATTTAGGCGGAAAAAGAATATTAGTTGTAGAGGATAATGAAATAAATATAATCCTTATAACGGAAATTCTTAAAAAAAATAATATTATTGTAGATATTGCATGTGATGGTGAAGAAGGATTTAACAAAGTTAGATTAAATCATAACTATGATTGTATTCTTATGGATGTGGTAATGCCAGTAATGAATGGCTATGAAGCAACAAGAAAAATAAGAAATATAAATTCGGATTATGCTAAGAGCGTTCCGATAATTGCAATGACTGCAAATGCTTTTTTAACTGATATTGAGGATGCAATAAAGTCTGGTATGAATCAACATATATCAAAGCCTATTGATTTTAAAAAATTGTTTGCTTTGCTTAAAAAAGTAATTAAATAGCATTGTAATGAAAAAAATATATCACGAATGATAAAATTATATTAAGATAAAAAGAAAAAAGTTAGAATTTTATTCAAAAAAAGTTAATATTTTTTAATAATTATATTGCATCATTAAAATAAAAGTTGTATAATGTAGGAAATTCAGAAGGATATTCGAAATAATAAACAATATTTTTAGGAATTGAGTTAAGTATATTTTATGAGGTGAGTTTAATTATGAAGAAAAAATTATTAGTATTAAGTGTGTTAGCTTTAAGTGGAATATCAACTGCAACTTTGGCATCTTGTGGTAAGTTTAATGGAGGTTCAACGACAACACCAACTCCTAGTGAGTCGGTTCGTACAGTAACAGGAATTAGTGTGACTGGACAAAATATTGTGTATGGAATTGGTGACTCTATTGCTCCAGGTGCAGGTGCAAGAGTTTCTATTAATTACTCAGATGGAACATCTTCAGACTCTACAGCAACGGCTAAATTTGATTTTAGTGCTGTAGATGCATCTAAGGCAGGTAAGTATAGTGTTAAGGTTACATGTCAAGGTAAAGAAACTTCTTATGATGTTGAGGTTAAAGAATATGTATTTACGGGTATTGAAGCAGATACATCTAAGGCTGATTTAAATTATCATTTGTATACAGTATATAATTTTGATGATGTCGTAATTAGTGCTTTATATAAGCATCCAGTTACAAATGAGGTTACTAAAAAGGTTTTAAATAATGCAGATGTTACATTTAAGGTAACTGATAGTAATAACACTGAAATTGGTACTCAATTCCCAGCTATTGGCGATTATAATGTTGAGGCTTCATATAATGATGCTAAGTGCAATTTTGTAGTAAAATGTGTGCCAGTAGATGCTAAAACAATTGCAGAAGCAATGGAAGTAGCAAGCAAGACTGAGTCTTCAATTTCATCAGGAAGTGCAGTTTATACATCTACATATGGCATTGGTTCCGAAAGTGGAGCTTCATATGAAACTCATACGGATTCATATGACTACGTATATGGTAACAGCTTTGTAAAAGTTAAAAAGGAAAATTCATATAATGGCGAAAAGCGAAATCTATATTATTCATTAAAGTCAAATGGTGAGCCATTTGTTGTAGCAGTAGATTTGGATGAAAACGGTAATGAAACAGGAACTCCTTATATTCCTACTGATTTGGAATTTAATCCAAAGGCTATTGATGCACAATATTTACCATTAAATATATTTAAAGATGGAACTAAATATAACGGAGTATATAATACTATTAATGCATTATATAAAGAATTAGAAGGAGTTGTTGGTGATCCATATCAAAAATTGGGCGAATGCTCTCATCTTGATAATGCAAAGGGATTTAAATTTGGATATAATAGATTAAGATCGGCTTATAATAGATGGTATTATGAAAGGGTTACAGTTGAATTTACTTTAACTGAGGCGGGAGCAATTAATAAAGCTTATATTAGTATTGACAAATATATTAGTGAAGAAAATCCAGCTTATGGTGAGACAGATTATGAAGCTGGTACAGCATTACCTTCTGACCTACCTATTGAAATAAAAGAAAAGCAAGATGAAGCAGGCTTGACAAAGAAGTACTTTGTATTTAAAGATGGTGCAGACACTACTCCTTCTGATTCAAGCAATTGGAAATTTAATCAGGAGTCTGGCGTAAAGGCTTCAGATGATGAAAACCCATATCTAGCAAGTAAGATTACTGTTTCTGATTTTAAGATTTTTGATGCAAATAATAAAGAGCTTAATGATGGCGAAAGAATTTCCTTAGACCTAGATAATGGTAATAGTGTTAAGAACGAAGGAAATCATAGATTTGAATTAACATTCTCTATTGGTAATGTCTTACCTGAAACTGCAAATATTGATCTAGATGCAATAGATGTTGAAGTATCTGGCGTTGGTAAAGATGGACATATTGTAGGAGACTTTGATCCTGCATATGCAACTGTAAGTAATTATGATGGAAGTATTACTTTACGTTTTAATAGACCAGGTGATTATGATGTTACATTTAAAACATCTAGTGTAACAAAGACGATACATTATAGTGTTGATTATGAAGCCCCACTTACTATCGAGGGTACAGTTCATAATGGCGAAAAGGATTCTTCATTTGCTCCTGAAAGCTCTTTTGCAATGTATAAGTCAAACAAGATTTATATTGGCGCAAATATTGGAGACAATAATGGTGGAAACGGAGATGCATTCGAGCCTGGATTTACTGCTGTAGTTGATAAGACAACTGCAAAGCTTGAAAAGACTACTTTAAATGTAAATGGTAAGGATGTTGAGTGCTATGCATTTACAGCAACAGAAGCAGGTGACTATGTTATTACCATAACAGGTGCAAAACCAGATTCTGATAGAGCTGCTGCAACTTCGACATTGACAATTAATGTTTCCGATAACCCAACTTTGGCTAGTATTTTAGCTAAGTATGATAATAAGTATGAAGCAGTAGTTTCTGAAGACGAAATTTATTCTTTAGAATTTACTGATAAAAAATTTACTGTTTATAACAAATATGACCATACAAAGTATGCAGAGTATGATTATACTTATGATGCAGAAACAAGAACATTTGTTTGTATTCCAGGAGGAAATGCTTCAGGTATTGATAAGAATTTTGAGCTTACAATGAGCAACTATTATGTATTATCTTTAGTTGACGTAGATACAAAAGCAAGCTACATTCTTTCTAAGCCTACAAGCGATATTAAGGATGAAGATTGGGCAGTATTAAAAGGAAAATATGAAGCCACATTAGGTTCAACATCTTATGCATTTGATTTTAAACAAGGTGACACAAAAGGTGAAGGTAGTTTCACAGTAACAATTGGAACTAATAACTGTGCATATACATATAAATATGAGAACGAAACAGGAAAATTGTTGACATCCATTGCGATAGACGGAAATGATCCACTTTCTACATTTACACTTAGTGTTAAGAATGCCACTATTACATTGAGTGATGGCTCTAATTCTGTAAATCTAACTGAAAAGAAGAATGATATTAATGAAATTTTAAAAGGAACATATACTGCTTCATTTGATAATTCAGGAAATGGTGAATATGAATATGAAATTACGTTTAATGAGAATGGAACAGCGACCTTAAAAAATAAAAATAAGAAACGTGAAAGAATTTGTTCTTATACCTATAATGAAGAAACTGGACAATTGAAATTTACTAAAATATCTGGGTCTAGTTCATCTGTTGGAATTGAGAGTAAAATATATGTTATTGATGGTCAGTTGACATACAAAGGACCTGTTATGGGTGGTAGTCCTGTATTCAGTCGTAATGGAGGAAATGAAACTCCAGTTGTTGTTGAAGTACCTGAAGAATATATTGGAACATGGTATGGCGTTGATTCATATGATGACTCACTTATAACAGTTGAATTAAGCACAACTACTGTAAAAGTTACAAGTGAAGCGGTAACTCAAACATTTGATGTTCAAACTGTTAAGGATGGCACT
This sequence comes from uncultured Mollicutes bacterium, assembly GCA_900547045.1. GTDB lineage: Bacteria > Bacillota_I > Bacilli_A > Acholeplasmatales > Anaeroplasmataceae > CAG-307. The sequence goes on along the minus strand of URFB01000102.1, from coordinate 577 downwards.
ATAACTGCTGGCATGGTAACATTAGTTCTTGGTAATAATTCAATATCATATAATTATAGTAATGGATTTGTAACTTGTACATTATCAAAAGAAAATCCTTTATTAGGTGTTTCAACTGAACTTCAAGGAACTTATGAAGGTATAAATCCAGATTCATCTGAAAATGTTACTATTGAAGTTGGTGAAAAAACTGTTAAATATGGTGAATATACTTATACAATTAGTAGTGTTGAAAATGGAACCTATAAGTTTGTAGATAAAACTGCTCCTGATTTCTTTGTTTTGCTTGTAGTTGGTGCAGATCAGAAAATAACATTTACAACAGATTCAAATGCAACATTTGAAATTCATCTTAAAGGTTCATCTACAGTTGTAGAGATTGATGAATCACTTCAAGGCACGTGGAAAGATGAAACTAATAACATTACATTAGTTATTAGTGCATCAAGTGTAAATTGGAATGATATTGAATGTACAGGTGTAGCTTATAGTGAAGGAGCTTTATCATTCACTTATAATGATGCTGAATATGTTGGTGGTATTAATACTACTACTAATAAACTTGAAATCAGAACAG
>URFB01000101.1 GCA_900547045.1 uncultured Mollicutes bacterium | reverse complement strand
CATCAAGGCCCTCTAGAGGCTCATCATATAATATTATATTATACTTATCTAGCAAAGAGATAATAATTCCTACCTTTTGAATCATACCCTTTGATAGCTTTTTTATCGGTAAATTTTCTAAATTATAGCTTGTAACTAATTCTATAAAGCTCCCCATTGAATCATTAATTCTAGAATATTGATTAATTAATTGATAGGTCATAAGCTCCTTAGGTAAAATAAGCTTTTCCGGTAAATAGAAAATATTTTTTCCTTCTACTACTCCATCATAGCCCTGATCAATTCCGGCAATAATTTTAAGAAGTGTTGATTTACCAGCCCCATTTTGACCAATTAAAAAATATAAACCCGGATTAAATTCATAGCTTGCATTTTCAAAAATGACCTTATGACCATATTTTTTTCTAATGTTTTGAAGCTTAAGCATAATAACCTTCCTGCAAATTTAAATCTAAAATTTTATAATTCATATTCTCAATTACACCCATCTTAGATGTATTTTCATCAAATGTAAAATAATAATATATTCTTTTTTCCTTAGGCACAAAGTAGGTTTTAGTATTTTCATCATCATGATAGGTTTTTATAAAGCTTAAATCCTTTTTAACCTTATAAAAGGTATCACTAACAAAAATACCATCATCATTTTCATTTAGCTTCAAATTCATAATCTCTAAATTTTCATTTGTAATAATACTTCCAATTTGAAGGCATAGGCTTTTTTCGGGAAGCTCAACCTTTAGAAAAACATCATCATAAATCCTATTTGATTCTAGCTCAAGGTTAAAGGAAATGTAGTAGCAATTAATTTCTTGATTGAAGACCTTAGCAGAATTAGCCTTTTCAAGCTTAGTCTTTTTTATTTTATAAAGTGCATCTCCTGCCTCTAAATAATAATTAGGAAGTGAGCTTTTAAAAATACAATCATTCCCACAAATAAAAATAGGAACTCTAATTACTTGATTACTAGAATCAACATAATATTCCTCTAAGCTTGAATAATAGCTGATTAAATCGCTCGATTGATTATTAGCTAAATAGAAAACAAACATAAAGCTTAAAAGTAAAATAAGCATTTTAAGATATTTCATACCTTTATCTTCTCAATTCTTAAATGTGAGTCTGTAATTGTAAAGTATTCAAATCCACCCTCATTTCTTCTAATCCACCATTCATAATAGCTTGCAACTCCATTAGTTAAAAGGCCTGTACCTTGAATATAAATAATACATACCGTTCCTGGATCAATATCAACCTCTAGATTTTCCTGTTGCTTAACAAGCTGGCTTTCCTGATAGCTTTCTTCAATCTTTAGGCTAGCATCTAAGCCATTTTTAAATTTCTTAATAGTACCAGATACATCATATTTAATTGTACCTGTACAGCTAATTGAGGTTTTAACACAATTTTCGGCACTAACCTGCACCTTATACTTTAAGGGTGTAGTTCCACTATTATACATGCTAAAGACGACATTAGAAATAAACTCTACGGGCACGTTTCTTTGAAAAAAATGATATCGCCAGCCTGTAAATTTTCGGTTTGATACCTGCTTGTAGGCCGTTTTTAATTCCTCACTTGTATAATCTCTTAATAATTTACCATCTGTAACATTAATGCTTGCAAATGAGGTATAGTCATTTACATCGGCCTTAGCTTGGTGCTCATTAATATTAACAGTAATCACAACTGCAAAAATTAATAAAATAAACATATATATTTTTTTCATTGATACTAATCCCCTTCCTTTAATATATGCTTTATTAATATTAATTTAATTCACACTTTTCATTATTATAATAGCACATTTTATCCCAAAAATCTAGTTTTAAATATTAGATTTCATTTTTATAGAAAATACATACTTTTTAACTAATTAATAATGAAAAAAGCAAAAAAAGAGAAGAATTTTCTCAAAAATAAGCATAATTTATAAGCTTATATATAAAGAAAAATCTTCTCTATAGATTAATATAAAATTTTAATAGCTCCAAATGATATTCGCATGGAATCTCATTAATTAGCCTAGCTGTTAGATAACGTATTTCTTTATTTAAATTAATTTGATTATCAATGATTCTTTGATTTTTTCTTGTCGCAATTGCTAAAGCCAAAATTGGTATAAGCAATGTAATAATAAAAATCAAAATCAATTATACAATATTATCACCATTACATTATATGATTAGACTCAAGCTTTATTGATGCTAAAGGGAAATTTTTATCTCTTGCAAGCTTAAAATATTCACTTGCCTTTAAAGGATTAGCCTCCTCATAAATTAAGCCTAGAATATATTCAAATTCACCAGCCTTTTCATCAAAAATATAGCCATCTTTGATTGAATCCTCATAAAAAGGAACTGCCTCAGATGTAAGCTCTAAAGGTAAAAGTTCAAAATAAACATATTCATTTTCCTCACCTTTTAGGCCATTAACCTTTCTTATACGATTAATCCCAATAGGTGTACCATTTACTAAGGATACCTCATTGCCAAAAAAATTAGCCTTATCTAATTTATCATCAAGTTTTAAATCAATTAAGCAAAGAGGATATTCAAGCTTAGCATCTAAATCACTAGCCTTATTAATATATTCAACAGCGCTTCTTCTTATACCAACGCAATTAGAAATTGCTTTTATTCTTATATACTTCATGTTTACCTCTTAAATTAAATTTAATAAATCTGGACTTACCCCTCGCTCCTTAATTATTTCCATAATTTTATCCTCATCATCGTTAGATAAATCCTTATGAGCTAGCTTAGCTCCCTTTCTTATTACATATCTGAGATTATCCTCATCAGATAGATCGATTGTTTTAGCCTCCTCAACAAGCTCTAAAACATCATTTTTATCAATGTTATATTTATTAATGACATCGAAAACCTTTTTAAAATCCATAAAAAATCCTCCTGTACATAATATGACAGGAGGCTTTAAAAAATTACTCACTTTTGAGCTCACGGCTTAATAAAATTTTAACCGCTGTTTTTACATCAAAATGCTCGTATAAAACCTTATAGGCTAAGCTTAAAATAGGTAAATCTAAATTATATTTGATTCTAATCTCTTCACATGCCTTAACTGCTCTTATTCCTTCTACAACATTTTTAGAGTTTTCAATAACACTTTCTAGAGTTTCACCATTACCAATTCGCATTCCAGCTTGGAAATTTCTTGAAAGAGTGGATGAGGCTGTAAGCATTAAATCACCCATACCTGTTAAGCCATAGCATGTAGACTCATCGCCACCCATAGCCTTAACAATTTCAATAATCTCAAGATTTCCACGTGTAAGTAAGCCTGCTCTTGCATTCATACCAAGATCTAAGCCTTGACAAACACCAGATATTAAGGCTATAGCATTTTTAACAGCGCCACATACCTCAACACCAATCATATCCTTTGAGGTATATACACGTACATAGCTTTGATTATTAAATAATTTTTGAATATATTTAGCATCATCTTCATTTATAGAAGCCGATACTAAAAGGGTTACCTTACGGTGCATAATTTCTTCCGCAAAGCTTGGACCTGATAAGCATACAAAGCCCTTGATAAATTTTGCTGGTAAAACCTCTTCAATAATTTGTGAAACAAGATATGATGTTTCAGGCTCTATTCCCTTGGATACATTAACAAAAATCTTAGGATTTTTAATTTGAGTACCAATTTCCTGAATAACACCTCGCATAGCCTTAGTGGGAACACAAAGCAAAATGGTATCTGAAAAGCTAAGAACCTCATTTAAATCAGCTGTCGCTCTTATGCCCTCAGGAATTGTTATATCAAAGAAGGGGTGAAGATGATTAAGATTAATTTTATCAACAAAATTCTTATTTATATCTCTAATTAGAACATTATGTCCATTATCAGATAAAATTTGAGCTAGAGCAGTTCCAAATGAACCGCCACCAATTATAGAAACATTCACATCAATCACGCTTTCTTAATGATAATTTGATTGGAGTACCAAAGAAATTAAAATTCTTACGTAATTGGTTTTCAAGATATCTTAAATAAGAAAAATGTACATAGCTTGGATCATTTAAGAAAATAGCAAATGTAGGAGGCTTAGTACCAACCTGGGATATATAATAGAATTTAGGCTTTCCCCCATTGAATTCAGCAGGTGGATTCATCGCAATCGCATCATTAAATACATCATTTAAAATGCTTGTTTGAACTCGCTTATTATATGATTCATAAGCAAGCTCAATTTGTGGGAATAGAGTTTGAACACGCTTATTTTCTAAGGCACTTATGAAAACAATTGGTGCATAATCTAAGAACTTAAAGTTATCTCTTACCTTCTTAGTCCAATCATTCATCGCCTTTGAATCCTTTTCAACGGCGTCCCATTTATTTACAACAATAATCGTTGGACGATTATATTCATCACAATATTGGGCAACGTGCTTATCCTGTTCCTGGAAGCCTGTTTGAGCATCAAGGACAAGTAATACAACATCGCTTCGTTCAATGGCATCAACAGTACGAATAACCATGTATTTTTCCATGTTTTCGTAAATCTTACCACGCTTTCTAAGGCCGGCTGTATCAATTACAACATAATGCTTACCATAAGCATCGAACTCTGTATCGATGGCATCAGTAGTTGTACCTGGTACATCAGATACAATAACACGCTCATTATGAAGTAAAGCATTAGTTAAAGATGATTTACCAACATTAGGACGTCCAATTAAGCTGAAGCAAATGCTATCTTTATAAGGACGGTCCTTAATCTCAGGAAGAGCATCAATAACCTTATCAAGAAGGTCACCAACACCAACACCATGATTTGATGAAACAGGAATTGGGTCACCAAAGCCTAAGGCATAGAATTCATAAACATTGTCCATAAATTTTTGATCATCAACCTTGTTAACAGCTAAAATAACTGGCTTATTTGAGCGATATAATAGCTTTGCAATATATGTATCATCATCTGTAACACCAGAGCGAGAATCACAAAGCATAATAATAACGTCAGCCTCTTCCATTGCAACCTCAGCCTGAGCCTGGATTTCCACCTGGAATGGAGCATCAGAA
>URFB01000100.1 GCA_900547045.1 uncultured Mollicutes bacterium | reverse complement strand
CATTCGTTAAGTCTATCAATAGCAATTTCAAGATTTTTGCTGGCAAGCTTACTTGCATATTCATCATAATCAAATGATGCATATTGTATACTTGCAGCATATACCTTTCTTATTGCATTTGATGGTTGCCAATAATTTGCAGGGATTTCACCTGATGAAGCAATATTTGTTAAAACCTGTGCATTTGCATCTAAGATATTAAAATTTTCAAATGAGGCTTTTTTATCATCAAAAATATTTGTAGTGTCAAAGTTAATACTATTAATTCCTAAATAAGTTAAATTAGAACCCGTAGAAGGTAGAATTTCAAAGCCAAATTTAGCACTTTGAATTTCAGCAACGTTATTTTGAGTTAAAATTTGTTTAACATCAAAACTATCACTTTCACCTTGACTTTTAAATTCACCACTATAATAACGTGTATTTGTAGTTGTATCTAAGACATAGAATTTATATTTAGAGGTAACAATATTGCCATACTCCGCTGTATCACTAGAAACATTTCCAAATTTAACATTAATCTTTAATGCATCATTTTGACTAAGTGAAACTGTATTACCGGTTTGATAAGTGAATGTTTGAGTTTCAGGATTAACTCCATCTTGCAATGATGAACTTTGAATTACAAGTAATGTACCATAATGAGCACCACTTACTGCTTGATTAATAGTTGTTTTTTCACTTAAATTTAAGGTCTTTAAAACGATGCAATCATTTTTAAAAGAACCACCTGCTACTTCTTGTGCTTCAAAATCATAAACTTGGTTTTTGTAGTGCTTAGTACCATCCCACCAACCAGTACCAGTTTTAAATAATTTAGGTGGAAGTAATGCCTGCTCAGGATATGTTGTCTTAGAAACGTCATTTCCCGAAAATAAAGGAACAAATATTGATAATATCAATAACAAGCCTATAATTATTGCGCCAACAACTGATGACTTATTTTTACAAAAGCGTTTAAATGCATCCTTAGCAAATGTTGTTGTTTTTGTTTGAAACTTTTCGTCAGCTATTTTATCTTTATTTTGAATAAGCGTAAAATCCTCACTTGTTAGGACAACCTCGTTACCATAGGCATCATAAGTTTTATTTTTATCATTCATTATTTCTTCGCCCCCATTCTAATTCTAGGGTCAATAAATCCATAAGAAATATCGACTAATACACCTGCACATAATCCAAATGTTGTAAAAATAGCCATATCAACAAATAGTACATTATAGTCATTTTTACTTAATGCATCAACAAACAATGAACCAATTCCAGGAATTCCATACAAATTTTCCAAAATCATAGAACCACCCATTATACTTAAGAATTCAGCTAAAATAGAAGGAACAATCGGTACCATTGCATTTCTTAAAGCATGTCTTATAATGGCTTGACGATTTGTAAGCCCTTTAGTACGGGCAAGTAATAAATACTCACTTGACATAACCTCGCATAGTTCTGCACGTGTAAAACGACAATAGCCACAAATAGAACCAAAAGACAGGCAGAGTACAGGCACAATATACGCTAATACTTTTTCCGAAGTTGGAGCGGTACTTGCTGGCCATTTAGTAGGTAACCAACCCAAATTATAACAGAATATTAATAGTATAAACGTAATAAGTACGAAGCTTGGAATTGAAATAAAAATCATTACCAAGGTTGAAATAATATGATCTGTTGGCTTATTCTTCTTAAGTGCTGCTATAACACCAAGTAAAATTCCAAGGGGAACGGCTATAATTGTTGATATAATATTAAGTTTCATTGAAACACCAATTTTCTCACCAATAATACTAGTAGCCTTCATACCAACAGCTATTTGTACTGATGTCCCCCAGTTCCATTCAGTAACAATATTTTTTACCCAACGACCATATTGTGTCATAATTGGCACTTGATAAAAATAATGTTCTGTTCCAGTCGTATCTGTATAATGCCACAATAATTCACCATACTTACTTGTTTCCTTTGTTAAATCATATACGAAGCCATCTGTAACTTCCTTCATATAATATCCAAATTGAGTTTCATTAGGTCCAACTGGCTTTGTAAATGGCAACAGTTTAATTAGTATAAATGTTAGTGATAGAATGATTATGGCCGTAATCAATGCTAAAACTAATCTTTTCAAAACATATTTCCACATATGCTTCACTCCTTTTTATATTTTTCTTTATTATATCAAAAAAGCATATTGATATTCAAGAGAAAAACTACTTTTTGCGAACTTTTTTACATTTTAATAAATATAAAAATGAATAATAATTCGATTATTAGATTTAATTTCGAATTTAGTTTAAAAAAAGAGGCTTAATTTAAAAGCCCCTAATTTTTATTCTTTTTAAGCTAAAATATCCACTTTAACTGTTTTTTCAACTGGATTACCACTTACACTAAAGGTAACTGTGATTTCAAGCGAATCAAACTTTTCCTCAATTTCCTTAGGAATTGTAACCTTAACTACATCACCATCAACAGTAAATGTTATCTTATCAATATCATTTAAAGTAAATGAATAAGAACCAATCTTACCAACAATTGAATAACTATCAATTTCATCATTTTCATATGCTATTGCAGTTTTAATTTCAACATCACGAGTTCCATCTTCATTATGAGATGACTTTTGTAAAACAGCATCTACAGAGTCCGCACTTGATGTTTTAGCACCATCATCAGTAATATAGCAGTGTGTATCAAATGCTTGCCATAATGCATCAAAAGAATACATCTTTCCATTATACTCAATTGCAGGAACATTTGTATCAACACCCCAGTTAAGTGTAAAGCCAGAAGAGTTGTCAGACTTTAAAACTTCCATGAAGTTAAGTGGGTCAAAAGTATTTCCTGAAATAGAACCAAAGGCAATATCATATTGACCAACCATCATCTTCTTGTAATATACATCAGACCAAGATGCAACTGAAGTATTTGTAACATTAAGTTTCAAACCATACTTAGTATTAGCCTCAGAACTATTGAAAGCATCCTCAAAATACTTCTTTAAATCTTCACCATAACTAGAAATTTGTGTTTGATACATCCAAGCAATTTCAATATCAATCTTATCTCCGCTCTTATAAACACCAGAATCAGTTAATTCCTTAGCAGCTGTAGCAAAATATTGTTGAGCTAATGTTAAACTATATCCATCTGATAATGTACCATCAGCCGTACGAGATGCGATTGCAGCTTTATGAGCTTCTGATGCATCATAAGAAACACCATTTTCGGCATCACTTAAATAGTTATTTGAGAAGAAGTTAACTGATGCAACCTTACCACGCTTATCAGCAAACTCAGTACGATTAATTGCATAAGAAAGTCCTAGCAAGAAACTATCATTTGACATAGCTGGTTCAACATCCCAATAATCAGATTTAGCTGTTTGAGCGATTGTACCATTAACACCAAATAATTTTTCCCACATTTTTTCATCACATGAATTAACATTTAATTTAAATACGCTATCTCCTTCTACAGTCTTTGTACGAGGGTCATTTTTATATTTTGATAACTGAGTAGTTGGAATACCACATGCAGAAAGCTTATTAGCTAAGAATTCATTTAAAGCAGCCTCAGGGTCAGTTGACAAAGCCTTTAAAATTGCAACGTGAATGCCTTTAATTTTATAATCATCGCCAGTATCAACCATGTCATTCTTTTTCCATACGATTTGCTTATCAGTTTCCCAAGCCTCAAGAACATAAGCTCCTGTTGATAATGTTGTATCTACTGGAGTTAAACCAGAATCGGTTTTCTTTCCCCAAACCTTAGCACCTGCTATTGCATCACCTGCACCCAATTCCTTAATAAAATCCATTGGAACTGGAGCATACATTGAACTATTTAAATAATACATAGCCATGAATGGAGTTGTTGTTCGATTAAGCTTAAATTCAAGATAGCTTTTACCATTTTCAGCATAAGCTTTAACTCCAACATTCTTAAATGATTCTTCATCAATTCCATCACCAGAAGCATTATAATACTCATTTGCACCAGCAATACCACTTGAAGATGTTAAATTTTCAGCAGCTCGTGCAAATCCAACCTTCTTTGTCCATAGTAATTTATATGGTGTAAGATAGTCATCAAGCGTAACCTCACGACCTGCATATTTTGCCAAAGTACCATTAGAAGTTAATGTATTATATTTAAGTTCACTACCAACCTTAACTTCAAATCTAAATGTATCAGACGTACCATCAGCATTAGCATTAACAGCTGTAGGACGATCTTGTTTAGATAGATTTCCAATCCATTCATATCCATCCTTAGATGAGTTCATCTTATTATCAAAATATGAAGCACTTGCATAACCAATAAGGCCACCAACAACAGATCCCTTATCATCCATAAAGTTTAGATTGCCCGGATCTTCTGTTTCATATGTATGATAATATCTTTTCCAAACTTGGTTTGACTCACCAGCAAGATCACCAGTTATATTTCCCTCGCGAAGAGTACCAAAACCATAACCTGTAATATAAGTATCTGATCCTAATTGAACATTAGAATTAAACATTTGATATCCACCATTTTCAAATAGAGAAATACCAGTTAAATTGTTTTCTACAGCATATTTTTCAATAAGACCTAATACTTTAGTTTTTTCTTCTGTTGAAGCTCCCTTAAATGTTGTATCTGTACCACCAACCTTAAGAGTTACATTTCCGTTATCAACATTAGCATAGCTTCTATCAGCATCTGTTGAACTACATGATGCTAGTGCTAAAGCAGATAAACCTACAATACCTAATTTCGTTACCTTTTTGTTCATTGTAAACATTCCTCCTTAACAATAACCATTATTCGAATTAAATTCATTTTTATCACATACTTCTAAAATGAAATTCAGTTTTTATTCTTTTTGGTTATCTTTTGTTAATTATTTTACCCTATTTTTTCTTAAATGCAACCCCAAAATAAACAAAAAAGAGATGAAAACGTTTACAGTAGTGTTTTTATCTCTTTTATTTTCTTTATACACGAATTTAATTCGCATTTTTTACCATTATTTAGTTAATAATAAGTAAAATCGCAGATATAATAATCTCCATTATTCCAACAACCAA
>URFB01000099.1 GCA_900547045.1 uncultured Mollicutes bacterium | reverse complement strand
TTAGATCTTCACTTGGAAAATATAAGGATTATATTCAAACCATAAGAGGCTATGGATATAAATTTGAGGTAAAATAATGTCTAGATTTTATTTGATTGGCGGACATGATTTTGATTCGAAAAATAATTATATTGCTAAGAGGCTTTTACGTTTAAGCCATAAGGAAAAACCGAATATTTTACTTATACCCCTTGCATCTAAGGATAGTGAAAGAACAATTAGTAATTTTAAAAGAGAATATAATGGTCTAAATTATACGCTTAATATATTATTACTAACTAAGAAGCCTAACTGTGATGAAATAAAAGAAACAATAGCTCAAGTTGATATATTGTTTTTTTCTGGTGGCTCAACGGCTTTTTTAATTGAATTTTTAAAGAAGAATAATCTAACTTGGATTATTTATGATTCACTTAAAAGAGAGGATTTAATTATTGCGGGTGTAAGTGCGGGAGCGATAATGCTTTCAAGATTTGGCTTAACTGATCAAGAGGCCTATGAGGATCATGATAATTTTTATAATTATAAGGAATTAGAAGGATTAGGAATATTAGATATTGGCTTATGCCCTCATTATAATTTAAATGATCGTATGCTATATTTTTCGGATATGGTTAAAAATCATAGCTGTGATTCATATGCACTTGATGAGGATACGGCCCTATATGTTGAAAATGGGATATATAAGCCTATATATGCTTTAAAAAAGAGACATATATATCAATTTAAAGAGGATAAACAACACATTATGGAAAAAATGGAACTAAAAAAATTAATAACGCTTGGACCTTCTGGAACATTTAGTGAGGTAGCGAGCTTAAAGCTTAGCGAAGCTCTAAACGAGGAATATAAAATAGAATTTTATCCAACTATTTCTCTAGCAGCTAAAAATATAGCAGCGAATGGCTTTGGTATTTTACCATTTGAAAATACCTTAGATGGATATGTACAGGAAACCCTTGATATGCTTCACAAATATAATTTTTATATTCAAAATGATATTTCTGTTCCTGTTCATTTTGGCTTCGTATCAAAGAATGCTAATATTGCAAGTGTAAAAAAAATTTATGTTCAGTTTAAGGCTAAGGGCCAATGCTTAGATTTTATTAATGAGCATGGCTTTGAGATTATTGAAACTGAAAGCAATGTTACATCCTATGAAAGGTTAAAAAATTCAGGAGAGACCTATGGTGCCATTATTCCGCTGCATCTAGATATGAGTCCCTTTAAAACAGTTGTTGAAAATGTAGAGGATAGTAAAAATAATAATACAAGATTTTTAGTTTTAACCACTACACCAACAACTAAGGCGGAGCTTTGCTCAAAATGCTCTTTAATTTTAGAGGCCTTAATTGATGAGCCGGGAATATTAATTGAGGCGTTAGTTAAATTTTATGCCTTAAAAATTAATCTAAATGCTATTATGTCAAGACCTACCAAGGAAGGACTTGGAAAGTATTATTTCTATACTGAATTTTTAGCAAATACTAATATTGATGAAATAAAGGGGCTTATTTCACGTATTAATGAGGAAGGAAAATTCAAGATTAAATGTCTCGGATTTTATAAAGCGATTTAATTTATAAAGCGATTTAAAAAGAAAGGATTTAGTGATTTTTATGAGAATGATTGATTTAATTGAGAAAAAAAGAGATGGCCATAAGCTATCAAGTGAGGAAATCGATTTTATTATTCAAGGATATACAAAAGGAGAAATACCAGATTATCAGGTTTCGGCCTTTTTAATGGCTACCTATTTAAAGGGAATGGACGATGAAGAAGCTACTAATATGGCTATTTCGATGCTTAACTCAGGTGATAAGCTTGATCTATCAGAAATTCCTGGTGTTAAGGTTGATAAGCATTCAACTGGTGGAGTTGGTGATAAAACATCCTTAGTTTTAGCGCCTCTTGTAGCTTCATTTGGCGTTAATTTTGCTAAAATGTCAGGACGTGGCTTAGGACATACTGGTGGAACGCTTGATAAGCTTGAGTCAATTGAGGGCTTTAATATTGCTGTTAAGCCTCATGATTTTATCGAGCAGGTTAAAAAAATTGGTATTGCGATTGTAGGTCAAACTGGTAATTTAACACCCGCTGATAAGAAGCTTTACGCTTTAAGAGATGTAACAGCTACTGTTTCCTCAATTCCTTTAATTGCCTCATCTATTATGTCAAAAAAGCTAGCATCTGGTGCTAATGCTATTTGTCTAGATGTTAAGGTTGGTGCTGGTGCCTTTATGAAGAATATTGAAGAAGCACGTCACCTTTCAAGATTAATGGTTACAATTGGTAAAAATTGTAGTCGTCATATGACAGCTGTTTTAACCAACATGGAGGAGCCTCTAGGATTAGCTGTTGGTAATGCACTTGAGGTTAAGGAAGCTATTAATACCTTAAATGGTAATGGTCCTAAGGATTTATTAGATTTATGTCTTGAAATTGGTTCATATCTATTAATTGATGCGAAGAAGTTTGAAACCAAGGAAGAGGCTAAGGCTGCAATGCTTGAAAACATCAAGAACAAGAAGGCTCTTGGTAAGCTAATGGATTTCGTTGGTGCTCAGGGTGGTAATGTTGAATATATTAAAAATCCTGAATTATTTGCCAAGGCTAAGAAAATTATCCCTGTCTATGCTAAGTCTTCTGGCTGTGTAAATCATATTGATGCTCTAGAAATTGGGCACGCTGCTATGATTTTAGGTGCTGGTCGTGAAACTCTAGAGGATAAAATTGATATGGCTGTAGGTATCGTCCTTAACAAGAAGGTTGGCGATATGGTTAAGAAAGGAGACGTTCTTTGCTATATCCATACTAACGGAAGAAATACAAATGAGTCTATCGATAAGGCCTTTAATGCCTTCAAGATTTCTGACAAGGTTGTTGAATCTAAGCTTATCCTAGATGTAATTAAATAGTTTTTAAATTAATAAATAAAAAATGAAGGAGGAAAAAAATCCTCCTCTTTTTTTAGCATCTATTTAATTGGTCTTCAATACATAGCTCGCAGCCACATTCAAGAGCGAGCTTTCTTGCCTGTTTAACGCATTCATCCTTAGTTTGATAATGCTTAGGCCTTACACAGCCATATTGATCAAGAATTTCCCAGGTAGAAGGGGATTCCTTACATGGTCTTGCTGTAACTTTATTTGTCATAATTAAAAACTCCTTAAATATTTTTTGCTACAGTTATATTTTGCGTAAAAAAATTAAATTTATACTAAAAATTATAAATAAAAGCGCTAATTACTTAATATATATTAATGGTGAAGCTATGAAAAAAATATTAATCGTTTTCCTCGGTTTATTTAGTTCTTTATTTTTATTTACAAATATGGCCAAGGCTTCTTCAGAGCTTGCTTCAAACAGTAAGGCTGCCATTTTAATGGAGGCGGAAACAGGCGATATTTTATTTGAAAAAAATATTGATGAGCATAGAGGAATAGCCTCAATGACCAAAATAATGACTATATCCTTAGTTTATGACGCTCTTAAAGCCGAAGAGATAAAGTATGATACAATCTTAAGCTGCTCAGCTCATGCAAAATCCATGGGTGGAACACAGGTATATTTAGAAGAAGGTGAAAAGCATAGCGTTTCTGATTTAATTAAATGCGTAATGCTAGCCTCAGCTAATGATGCGGCTGTATGCCTTGCAGAGGGAGTTGCTGGGTCTGAGGCTTTATTCGTTGATAAAATGAACCAAAAGGCCTTAGAGCTTAATATGAAAAACACGCATTATTCGGATGCTACCGGTCTAAGCGATGAAAATCACTTTTCCTCGGCGTATGATATGGCCATAATTAGTAAATATCTTTTAACTAATTATCCCGAGGTATTAGCTATTACGAGATTACATGATGCATACTTTAGAGAGGATACCGATAATCCTTTTTGGCTTGTAAACACGAATAAGCTCGCTGGAAAAAATGGTATTGATGGTTTAAAAACCGGTCATACAGCCTATAGTGGCTATTGTATTACCTTGACTAAGGAAGAAAATAATATGCGTCTAATATCAGTAGTAATGGGCTATGAAAATCCTATCATTAGAAACCAGGAAGCCTCTGAGCTTTTAAGCTATGGCTTTAGCTTTTATAAAAAGAAGATATTCTTAAATGAGGATGATGTTATTAAGCGCTATAATACAATTCTTTTTGAAAATGATTGCTTAAAGCTTACTCCTAAAAATTCAATTGTACATACTATTTTAAAATCTGATGAGGATAAATATGAGTTAGAATATGAATTTAGCTCAAAAACCAAGGGTAAGGCTACACTTTATTATAATGGAAGTGTCATAGAAACATCGGATTTAATAATAAAAGAGAAGAAAAAGAAAAGCATCATCAAGCTATTTTTAGAAATTTTAGCTGCCATATTTTAGTGATTTGCCTCACTTTTTAGTGAGGCTTAGTTCTTTTTTAGATTATATTTAACTTAAATATTTTAAAATGATATGATTCATTGGTAAAAAACATTTTTATGCTTTATTTTTTAATGAATAGGTTAGTTTTTACTAATAGAATTTAGGCTATGGATGAGTATATGACTAAGGAAGATAAACAAAAAAAGAAATTGTTTATTTGTCAATTTCTTTTTTTAGCTTTGAAAGAAGCTCCTTGAATCTATTAAAATGAATTATTTCACGCTGTCTTAGGAAGGAAAGGGGAGCAAGTATTTCAGGATCATCAGTAATATCCATTAAATGCTCATACATAGCACGAGCCTTTTGTTCGGCTGCTAAATCCTCGTAAAGATCAGTGATGAAATCACCAGAGGAGGCGTAATATGTTACGGTAAAGGGATTTCCGCTTGCATCAACCGGAAAATAAGAAGACCCGTGATCTACATAGTTTGCTAGATTTTCACTTTTTTTAATTTCCTCAACTGGGACACCCTTAGTTAGAGCTTTAATCATATTTGCCAGAATCTCAACGTGACCCATTTCCTCAGTACCGATATCGGTAAGAAGCGCTTTAGCCTCGATCGTTGGCATCGTATCTACCTGATTTAAATATCTTAGGGCTGCTCCAAGCTCTCCCGCATATGATCCAATAGCGGTTACAAGATATCTGGCATAGTCCGCCGAAGATCACATGCTCCTCCTGCTCGCCAAGC
>URFB01000098.1 GCA_900547045.1 uncultured Mollicutes bacterium | reverse complement strand
CAGGATATCCCATACCACGCTCACCTGTAAATAGATTTTGAAAGCAGTACTTTAAATTTAATTCAGCACCCCAACCAAAGCCCTTAGCAAATGGCATTGCAATACAGTTTCCATCATTAATTTGACCGAACATATATGCGTCAGATGGATCAACGATTAAACCACATAATACATGTGGGAAAGAATTACATGCAAGCATTGCACCAGAACCGGTACCGCAGCCTGTTACAACGAAATCAACAATACCCTCACCAAGTAAAATTCCCGCAAGAATACCATTTTGAACATACGTTAAAGCCTTGTCATCTGCACCTAGCATACCAATATTTACAACCTCATGTCCTAGAGGCTCAACTACTGATTTTAAAGTATTACAAACAAGTTCATTTTTAGCTGCTTGACTATTTTCATTAATTAATGCAATTTTCATAAATTATTAAGCTCCTCTTCATTTAAATTAATTATATCATATCTATTTATTAATGCAAATAATTAGTTTCTAGATACTTTACATTTTATCTATTTTTGCTATAATAGGCTTAGAAAAAAGAGGTATTTTGTATGGATGAAATAGATAAGCTAATATTAAAGGAATTAGACAAAAATGCTCGTATTTCGATTAAGGAATTAACCGACATTGTTTATTTATCAGCACCGGCTGTTAAGGCTCGTATTGAAAAGCTTGAGGAACAAGGAATTATTCTTGGCTATAGTGCTAAAATTAATAAGGCCGCTCTTGGCTATTTAATTAAAGCCTATATAAATCTTGAAATGGACCCTAAGCTAAAGCCTCAATTTTATCCCTTTATTCAAGGAAATACACATGTCCTTGAATGTGATTGCGTAACTGGCGTATATTCAATGCTAATAAAGGTAGCCTTCCCTAATACTCAGGAGCTAGATCAATTTATCGGCCAGCTTCAGCAGTTTGGTCAAACCTCTACCCAAATTGTCTTCTCAACAAGCGTTGAAAATAGAAACATTTCAATTGAATAAGCATAAAAAACTATAAAGTAGCCTTTTATAAAATAGACCCTATAAAGTAGACACATTAAAAAACGTGATTCTACTTTGGAGGGTCTTTTTATCGCTTTAAAATAAAATTATAAGAAATGAGTTGATTATATATGAGTAAGAATTATTTTACACCTGAGCAGCTTGAAAAATTAAGAAAAAATAAATATTTTAAAAATACCTTTGAAAAAGCAAATACATACACTGAGGAATTTATTTTACTCTATAGCTTTTTTATTTTAGATATTAAAGGATTCCTCCCCTTTTAATAATATCCCATTCCTCATTTGTTAGCTCAAGCTTAGTTTTAAAGAAGGAGCTAGCCGTTACATTTTCAATTAAGCACTCTCCATCATCAATTGTAATATGAATTTCATCATATATATTTCCACTAATATAAGCCTCAATAGGAATAATTCCAAAATTAATTAAATTACGCTTATGTAAATAAGAAAATGATTTAGCAACGACCGCTTTAATACCTAAATATCTTAGGGCGATAACACCATGCTCAGAGGCTGAGCCTAAGCCATAATTCGCTCCAGCCATAATAATTCCACCCTTATTTTCTCTACATCTTTTAACAAAATCCTTATCTAAATCATAGAAGGCATAATCACATAGCTTTTCAATATTAGACCTATAGGGTAAAATTGAAGGACTGCTTGGCATAATTTGATCTGTTGTAATATCGCTTCCACATACAAGCATTACAGAGGCCTTAATATTAAAGCCTACAGGCTCAAAATGCGCAATAGGTTTAATATTTGGTCCGAGCTTAAGCTCTACATCCTCCTTTTCATTTACAATTAAAGCATCATTTAGAGGTAAAGCTATATTTTGAATTTTTAATTCATTTGTCAAAGAAACGGGAAGTGATAAATAGCCATTTACAGCTGATGATATGGCTACCTCCGGGCTTACGATATAAACATCTGACATAATAGTTCCACTTCTTCCTACATAATTACGATTGAAGGTACGAAGGGAAACTCCTCCTGTCATAGGAGCTTGCCCAAGTCCCATACAGGCTCCACAGGCTGATTCTAGAATCCTCGCTCCAGCCTGAACAAATATATCTAGAATACCTAATTTAATCATTAAGGCTAGGGTATGCCTGCTTCCTGGAATAATAGCTAAGGATTCATCCTTATTAAGCGGATATTTTTTTAAAACATTAGCTGCGTAAATAAAATCATAAATTGAACCATTAGCACAAGATCCAATTAAAACCTGATTAACCTTTAAGCCTTGAATTTCCTCAACACTTTTAACATTATCAATTCTTGAAGGGCATGCCGCAAGCGGACTAATTTGTCCTAAATCAATTTCGTATTCATAATCGTATTGAGCATCACTATCCGCCTCTTGTGCAAGATAGTCATCTGCTCTTCCATGAGCTTCTAAATATTTTTTTGTTTGCTCATCAGAAGGAAAAATAGAACCTACAACTCCCATTTCGGCAGACATATTAGCAATAGTAGCTCTTTCATAAACATTTAGACTACTAAGACCATCTCCTGTAAACTCTAAAACATAGTTTCCATGCTTATTTATGGCCATCTTATAGACTAAATGAAGGGCTAGATCCTTAGCAGATGAATATTTTTTTAGTTTTCCTGTTAAATTAACTTTAATAATTTTAGGCATAATAATAGAATAGCTTCCATTTGACATCGTAAGAGCTAAATCTAGTGAGCCAGAGCATAAGCCTAAGGCTCCAATAGCTCCCATAGTTGAGCTATGTGAATCCGCTCCTAGAGTAATTATGCCAGGCTTAGCATAGCGCTCTAAATGAACCTGATGGGAAATTCCATTACCTGCCTTAGATAAAATAATACCGTATTTTTTCGCACAATCCTGTAAAAAAATGTGATCGTCCATATTCATTGGACCATTTTGCATCGTATTATGATCAATATAAATAACACATTGAGGCTTAATCTTTGATACATTAAGCTTTAATAATTCTAAAAATACTAAGGTAGCATTTGAATCCGGTGCAAAGCACTGATCGACATTAAAGCTAATTCGAGCTCCCCTTATTAGCTTATCCTTGGTATGAGCTAGTAGATTTTTTTCAAGCAAGCTTAACCCCATAATTATCACTCCCATCAATAATTTTATTTTATTATATAATAATATAACTGATTTTTAAAGTGTTATTTTGTCGAAAAATGTACTTTATACAATTTTAGCTTTAAATAACAAATTAGATGCAAAAATAAGAGCTTATCCTAATGATAAGCTCTTAGATTATTTATTTTGATATTTAATTGCGGCTTTAATTAAGCCAATGAATAGAGGATGAGCCTTATATGGACGAGATAAAAATTCAGGGTGAAATTGACAAGCTATAAAGTAAGGATGCTTCTTAATCTCAACAATTTCGACTAAATTAGTTTGAGGGTTTCTACCAGAGGCATGTAAATCCTTCTCCTCAAGAATATAGCTATACTTATTATTGAATTCATAGCGATGTCTATGTCTTTCCTTAATCTCACTAGTCTGATATAGCTCATAAGCTAGCGTATTATCAGCAAGATGACAATCATATAAACCTAACCTTAGGGTACCACCAAGATTAATACCCTCGTATTGGTCAGGAAGATAATCAATAATAGGATTCTTAGTTTCCGGTCTTAGCTCACTTGATGCAGCATCCTTAATACCAAATTCATTTCTTGCATATTCTATGCAGGCAAGCTGCATACCGAAGCAAATACCAAGGAATGGAACATTATTTAAACGTGCATATTTAATTGCAGCGATTTTACCCTCAGCTCCACGTTCACCAAAGCCTCCTGGCACTAATACACCATCGCAATCTGCTAAATAATCCTTAACATTTAGGTCATTTACATCTTCAGCTTGAATATACTTAATTGTAACATGCACTCCATTTGCATAGCCTCCAGCCTTTAGGGCCTCATTTACAGAAATATAAGCATCATGTAAGGAAACGTATTTGCCAACAAGACCGATTTTAACCTCACCCTTAAGGTTTCTAATTGTTTCAATCATCTTGTTCCATTCTCTCATGTCAGCTTCCTTACATTCAAGATGGAAATGATTTAGGATAAAATCATCAACATGCTGAGCATGTAAATTATTCGCAACCTCATATAAAATAGGTGCGTCTACACATTCAATTACTGCTTCCCTTCTTACATCACAGAAGCTTGCAATCTTTTCCTTTTGAGAATCGTTTAGAGGAACCTCAGTTCTTAGTACAATCATATCTGGCTGAATACCTAAACCTCTTAGCTCCTTAACTGAATGCTGAGTTGGTTTGGTTTTAAGCTCATCCGCAGCGTGAAGATAAGGTACTAAAGTATTATGAACATATAAGGTATTTTCATAACCAAAATCACGTCTTGCTTGACGAATAGCCTCAAGGAATGGTAAGGATTCAATATCACCAACAGTTCCACCAATTTCGGTAATAACAATATCAGCTCCTGATGAAATAGCAGCGCTTCTTAGTTTTGACTTAATTTCATTAGTAATATGAGGAATTACCTGCACAGTCGCACCTAAATATTCACCCTTACGCTCTTTTTCAATTACACTAGAATAAATTCTACCCGTTGTAATATTTGAATCCTGAGATAATCTTTCATCAATAAAACGCTCATAGTGTCCTAGGTCAAGGTCAGTTTCTGCGCCATCATCTGTTACAAAGACCTCACCATGCTGATAAGGTGACATTGTACCTGGGTCAACATTGATATATGGATCAAATTTTTGCATAAAAACCTTAAGACCACGATTTTTTAGCAGTCTACCTATTGATGAGGCTGTAATTCCCTTTCCTAAGGATGATACAACACCACCAGTCACAAATATAAATTTCGTATTTTTAGCCATAAGCTTCCTCCAATAAATTTAGAAATTGCATATTTATTTTATAAAAAAAATAAAAAGTTCTTCACTATGGAAGAACTTTAGAGTGCCCGTATAAATTATACAGCGTCAGTAAATCATTTGCAATTAATAATTTAACTTTTAATATAATTTATGATAAAATTTTAAATAATAAGTTATGCAACCAATGGTTGCGGCACTTCAAACTAAAATTGGTGGTTAGCAATAGCTTTATTTTATATAATAA
>URFB01000097.1 GCA_900547045.1 uncultured Mollicutes bacterium | reverse complement strand
AAGTGGCTATCACATTGATTGAGAGCATAATATATAAAAGATATTGTAAAATAAAATTAAAGCATCATTTATTAGTTATACTTTATGCTTTTTTAGCTAATTTAGTAAGCTTTGAAATTTCGTTTTTAATTTGGTTGATTCCTTGGATGTAAGCTGTATATTTCAAAAAAATAACTAAGGATGTAATCTAACGACTACATCCTCATTTTTATTTTGTTGTTAAAATTCTTTTTACAAGCGATACTATTTTACTCATTTCAGTTATATCTGCATATTCATGAATACCATGACAGTTATATCCACCAGTTCCGATATTTGGAGTACAAATACCCATGAATGTAAGTCTAGCTCCATCAGTACCTCCACGCGTAGGTACAACCCTTACATCGATACCTTCCTCACGATAAGCCTTTAGGGCTTTATTTACTGATCGCATATCATTATCAATGATTTCTCTCATATTACGGTATGAATCAGTAATATCAAGAATACAAGTACCCTCGCCATATTTCTTGTTAATGAAGGAATAAGCATTTACAAAATCCTGCTTTTGCTTTTTAAGCTTTGCACTATCATGATTTCTTAAAATATAGTGCATTGTAGCCTCTGAGGTATTACCCTTAATTTCGGTTAAATGATTAAAGCCATCATAACCATCTGTATATTCAGGGCATTCAGCCTGAGGAAGAAGGCTTGCAAATTCCATTGCGACCTTAGCTGCGTTAATCATTTTACCTTTAGCTGCGCCCGGATGAATTTCGAATCCCTTAATTTTTACGGTTGCAGAAGAAGCGTTAAAGTTTTCATATGAAAATTCTTCGTATTCCTCACCATCAATAGTATAGGCATAATCAACTGGGAAAAGATCAGTATCAAATGAAAGAATACCAGTACCAATTTCCTCATCAGGAGTAAAGGCTACATGAATTTCACCATGTGGTAAATTTTCCTTAATGATTTCCTCAAGAACCGTCATAATAACGGCGATTCCACCCTTATCATCACAGCCTAGTACTGTGTTGCCACTTGTTGTTACAAGTGTATGACCAAGCTCTTTTTTTAAAGCTTCAAATTGATTAGGGTCTAGAACCTCACCATTACCAAGCTTAATAACACCGCCAGTATAATTTTCAATTACCTGAGGCCTTACATTAGTGCCACTTACCTCAGGAATAGTATCCATATGGGCTAGTAAGCCAATTTTATCCATTCCTTCAGCATTCGCTTTTAAGGTTGCATAAACAGTACACTTATCGTTAACAAGAGCAGTTAAGCCTAAAGCTACAAGCTCATCATGAAGGATATTAGCAAGAGTATATTGCTTGTCAGTTGATGGAGTTAAGCCTGTTGTATCGTCAGACATTGTATCAATTTTAACGTATTTTAAAAATCTTTCTAATAATTCCATATTAAAATTCCTTTCTTTGGACTCTAATTAAATTATACCTTAAAATTGATATATTTTCTAGCAATTCTTGACACTTTAACGTATAATATTATTAATATAATGATTTTGGATGTGTTAGGATGAAGATTGAACTGAAAAAATTAAACGATGTATTAACATTAGTATATCAAAATATCAAAATAGAAGAAGAAGGATTTTTAAAGAAAAAGCATATTAATTTAACCTTAAGCGAAATTCATACACTAGATACTATAAGTAATGCCAGGGATAAATCAATTACAGGGCTAGCTCACAAGCTTAAAATTACTCCGGGTACATTTAGTATTTGTGTGGATAAATTAATTAAAAAGGGCTATATCAAGCGTGTTAACGATGATTTAGATAAAAGAAAGGTTTTAATTGATATTACTAGCAAAAGCCTTCCCGTTTTAGAAAGTCATTTAGCATTTCATGAAACTATTCTTTCCTATTCGCTTAAGTCCTTAGACATAGATATTAATAAGCTTACCAAATCATTAGAGGAAATTAATAATTATTTAGAGGAAATGGGTGATAAAAATGAATAGACATTACAGGATGTCAGTTGCACTCGACGTAGATGATTTACTTCTTGAGTGTATACCTTATGCCATTAAATTGGCTAACGAAAAATACCAATTTGATCCACCAATTAGTATTTATGAGGTGAACAGATGGGGAAAGCTAGGCAGTCGAGCTGATGTAATATTTGAATATTTTAATCAAGCTGAGTTCTATGAAAATCAGCCGGTTATTGCAGGTGCTAAGGAATTTGTTAAGAAGCTAACTAAAATAGCAGAGGTTTTTATTTCAACATCAATACCACCTGAGTTTATGGGAATAAGAGCTAAGCGTTTGATGAAGGAATTCCCTGAAATTCCCGTTGAAAATATTTATATGGGAAGCCGTAAGGATAAAATTAATGTTGATGTTTTATTTGATGATGGAATGCATAACGTCTTTAAATCAAATGCTAAGTATCCTATTTTAATGCGTAGACCCTGGAATCAGGACGCTACAGGTATGCTTGCAGTCAATAATTATGATGAATTTTTAAAATTACTTGAGGTTATAGTAAAAAGTAATTCCTATTTAGAGGTAGAGACCCTATCAAGCCCTTCAATTGTTTGTCTTGTAGGACCATCAGGATCTGGTAAAACAAAGGTTGCCGGAAGACTTATTAAAATGACTGATAAGCTTGAAAAGCTTCAATCATATACAACTAAGGACCCCACTAGCCTTAAGGAAAATGATTGGTATAATTATATTACTCCCGAAGAATTTAGAAAGCTTCTTGATAATAATGAGCTTTTTGAATCAACTATGTATGCCGGACATGGCTTTGGCTCTAAAAAGGATGATATCGTTAAGATTTTAAACTCAGGTAAAAATGTTTTAACGACAATGGACATTTGTGGGGCAATGACTTTAAAATGCCATTTTGATAATGTTCTAATGATTTATATTAAAAGAGATAGAAGAACCTTAATTGAATCAATTTTAAAGAAAAAATCAACGATTGAGGATAAAACTAATCGTATTCTTGCGATTGATTCAGAAAAAAGTAATATTTCATTATGTGATTATGTTGTTTATAACACGTCGTATGATGAGGCTGCAAAGGAGATATTAAAAATATTAGAAATTAAGTAGGTGGAAATATGGTTGGCTTTCATAAAAGCTTTGGCTTTGGAATTGTAAAATCAATTAGGGCTGATATTGTTAAAATTAGCTTTGATGGTATAAGCGAAAAAAGTATAATTAGAAGTAAAATTAATATTATAAATGATACATTCGCAATTTACATTATTGAAGGTCAATTTGAAAATGGCAGCTACGAAAATGAGAATTTAGCAGACTTTAGCTTTACTAATGTTTCCTATAATGAGGAACAAAATAAGTTTACGCTTTTTGATAATTATCAAAATCAAATTGATATTGAATTTGTAAATGGTAAAGCTACAACCATCTGCTCATGTATTGACACCTTTGATTGTATCCATGGCTATGCAGCCTTAAAATATCTTAAGGAAATGCTTAGCTCATTTGATTCAGAAAATCAAAATCTTAGCTTCTATCTTGATCAAATATTAGATGATGACTATTTTGATTATCATCATATTAAGCAATTTATTAAGGCCTCACGTCAAGAGGAAATGGATAAGGTAGTTTATCTTTTAAATGAAGAGCCTGATTGCGCTTATGTCATTGAGGTGATTACGGCGGGCTTTATGGCTGATAAAAATCGTTATGCTTCATATGTGTCGGCGGTTAATAATTTAAGACTGTCACGCTTTAAAATGACAGCCTTAGACTTTATTAAAAGATATGAAAAAATGATTAGGCTATACGATAATGAAGTCCGCGATAGTGATAGACAGGCGACCGTTATTTTATATTATTATTTTAATGATTTGTTTAAAAAAATCATTGAATATGTAAATAATCGCGACCTTAATAAAAACTCCTGGATGTTAATTGGAAAGATCATAGAAGAGGTCTGTCAAAATATAAGCTTAGATGATAAAAAGGAAATGATAAATAATCCTAATTTAGAGGATTTTTATTATAATCAATTAGTTAAATCCTTAGAGCCTGATATGCAAAAGGAGATACTTGAAAATATTTCAAATGATAGATATCTTGATAAGGCGCT
The DNA here is from genome assembly GCA_900547045.1 of uncultured Mollicutes bacterium. Classification (GTDB taxonomy): domain Bacteria; phylum Bacillota_I; class Bacilli_A; order Acholeplasmatales; family Anaeroplasmataceae; genus CAG-307. Next base: position 1,061 of record URFB01000097.1, on the reverse strand, counting down.
ATATGATTATGCTCCTAATTCTTAGAGAAGGGTGTTAGAGCTGCTATAAGCTATGCTTTAGAAAATCAGGAAAGAAAATTTAGCGATAAGATAATTGTAAGAGCACTAATTGTGCTTCAGCTTAATTCCTATCTTTCTACTAGATGGCTAGATGAAATTAGAAAACATCCTAATACGAGAGCTCTTTGTTATACCTTAGATCAAATGAAGAGCCTATATAAAGCCAGACGCCTATATGATAATGCAATCATTCTTGATACATCTTCTCTTGAGCTTTCAAAAAATAATTATCTTAATATTGATGAGGTAGATTTATTTTCCTATATGAAGCCCTTTATCTATGTTGATGAGAGAACAGATGAGCTTTTTTATGGTCTTGCGATATTAGGAAAACATATATGCTTAGAGGTAGAACATAACGAAACTGGTGAGGATATAGAAGATATTTGTTATGTAAATTATGAATATCCATGTTTTATTTATACATTTATTAAGCAAAACTTTAATGATAAGTTTAGTGAAGCTAGAAAGCTATGTGAGGAGCATAAGCAGGAAAAGCATCGTAGGATGATACTTAATAGCTTTAACCTACTAGCTGATGACTTTACTAAAAATATTACTAAATATAGTGTATCTGTCAGTGCTAAGGCTCATCTTGAGTTATCATTTATATTTAGTGGAGATGGAATTTATTTAAGCTTTAGAATTGGTGTAGATAAGCTTTATATTGTTCCTGATGTGACAGAATTTATTAGATTATTTAGACTAAACGAAAGAAAAAGCTATGGAAAGTTCTTTAGCTTTGTCCATAGTCTTGATAATTTAGCGGATCCCTATAGAGCGGTTGTTAAGCTTTTAATGGAATTTCCCATTAGTAGTATGGCAAATAAGAAGATGCTAAAGGCTACACCTGATTTAGCAAGCCACATTATTGATTTATTAAAGGGTGAGCATGTTAATTTTGATGAAAAATATATGTTCCTAGATTTAAGACCCAAAAGGATTAAGGTTGAAGTAAATGATAAAATGGAGCTTCAGCTTGGCCTTAATGAGAATCAGTC
>URFB01000096.1 GCA_900547045.1 uncultured Mollicutes bacterium | reverse complement strand
TTTTCTTTTCTTTTTGAATAAAAAGTATTATCATAATAGCATAGGAGTTGTGAAAATTATGAATGATTATATATTAAAAGTACTTGATGATGTAAAAAAGAAGAATCCTAATGAGCCTGAGTTCAATCAAGCAGCCCAGGAAATTCTATCAACACTTGATGATTACGTTAGTATTCATCCTGAAATTGAAAAAAAGCATATTCTTGAACGTTTTGTTGAACCAGAAAGAATTGTAATGTTTAGAGTTTGCTGGCAGGATGATAATGGTAATATTCAGGTAAATAGGGGTTATCGTGTTCAATTTAATAGTGCAATTGGGCCTTATAAGGGTGGTTTAAGATTCCATCCTAGTGTTAATTTATCAATTATTAAATTTTTAGGATTAGAGCAAACACTTAAGAATTCCTTAACAGGACTTCCTATGGGTGGTGCTAAGGGAGGCTCAGATTTTGATCCTAAGGGGAAATCAGATGCAGAAATTATGCGCTTCTGTCAAGCCTTTATGACAGAGCTTTATCGTCATATTGGTCAATTTACTGATGTGCCAGCCGGTGATATTGGTGTTGGTGGAAGGGAAATTGGCTATTTATATGGTCAATATAAGAAAATTAAAAATGAATCATGTGGTGTTTTAACAGGTAAGGGCTTAAGCTATGGTGGATCTTTAGCTCGTAAGGAGGCTACAGGATATGGTCTATGCTATTTCACTAATAAGGCCTTAGAGTGCCTAAAGGGTGAATCATTTAAAAATAAAAAGGTTGTAGTATCAGGCTCTGGTAATGTAGCAATCTATGCAGCCTACAAGGCTACTGAGCTTGGAGCTACAGTAATAGCTATGAGTGATTCAAATGGTGTAATTTATGATGAAAAGGGTATAGACCTTGATTTTGTAAGAGAGCTTAAGGAAGTTAAGCGTGGAAGAATTAAGGAATACCTTGATACTCATAAGGATGCTAAATATTTTGAAAATTCAAAGAGCATTTGGAAAATTAAATGTGATATTGCCTTACCTTGTGCAACTCAAAATGAAATAGATATTAACGATGCTAAGGAGCTTGTTAAAAATGGTGTTATCGCTGTTTGTGAGGGAGCTAATATGCCATCAAGCCTAGAGGCTAGCCAATACTTTATTGATAATAATGTTGTATATGGACCTGCTAAGGCTGCAAATGCTGGTGGTGTTGCAACTAGTGGACTTGAAATGTCTCAAAATTCACTTCGTTTAGCTTGGACATTTGAAGAGGTTGATGCAAAGCTTAAGGACATTATGGAAAACATTTTTGGCACTGTATATCAGGTTGCTCATGAATGTGGAAATGATTTTGATACCCTAAAGGGTGCCAATATTGCTGGATTTAAAAAGGTATCACAGGCAATGATCGAGCAAGGCTTAATTTAAGGAGCATTGCTCCTTTTTATTTTTTTAGTTAGTTTAATCTAATATCTAGAACAAAATGATTGAAGAAAAAATGTATTTAAAGTATAATTAAAGAAGAAATGAGGAATGAACAATGAATCGTGAAGAAATTTTAGCACGTTTACGTGAATTAAGAGAAAAGAATGTTATTGTCCCAACAGATGCGATGATTAAATCTGATGAGCAAATCGAAGGAATTAGACAAGCTTCAATTGCTAACTCAAAGGTATTAGATGCCGTTTCAAAGGCCATCAGACCTTTAATGACAACTGAAGAAATTGATCAAATTGTTAATAGAACATCTAAGGAGCTAGGAGGATATCCTGCACCACTTGGCTATGAGGGCTTCCCTAAATCATGCTGTACTTCAATTAATGATCAGGTTTGTCATGGTATTCCATCAAGCAAGGATATTTTAATGCCTGGTGATATTGTTAATGTTGACTGTACAACAAGATTAAATGGCTACTATGGTGATGCCTCAAGAATGTATATTATTGGTGGGAAAACAGATCCTAAGCATGAAAGACTTGTTCGTGTTACTAAGGAGTGCCTTGATAAGGCCTTTGAGGCGATTGTACCTTGGCAAACTACATTAGGAGATATTGGATATATTATTAATAAGCACGCTAAGCAAAATGGTTTTTCTGTAGTAGTAGAGGTAGGAGGTCACGGTGTTGGTCTTGAGCTTCATGAGGATCCATATGTTTGTCACGTTGGTAAAAAAGGCGAAGGAATGCTTATTACTCCAGGTATGGTATTTACAATTGAACCAATGATTAATGAAGGAAAGCGTCATGTCTTTGTAGATTCTGCAAATGATTGGACAATTTATACTGATGATGGTTCTTATAGTGCACAATGGGAATACACAATTGCTGTATTTGAGGATCATGCAGAGATATTATCTAAATAATAATAAAAGGAGCATTAATCCAAATGCTCTTTTATTATGGGCTTAGTTATTTCCATTTTGGTAATATTTCTCTTGAAAATTAGATCAAGAATTTTAGCAATTTTAATTTCAAAATCTAAAATAGGATTAATGCCTTCCTTAATGTTAGTATATATTTTTATATCGGATATATTCTTTAAAATTTCCTGACCCTTTTGGTTAAAGCCTAAGACTCTAATATAATCATAATTATTAATACTATAGGAAATATCATCCTTTTTTATTAGAAAGCAGCTATCCATTAAAAGTCTTCTAATTTTTGATTCGCTATATCTTTTAGTTTTAATGCTTTCAATTAGCTCATCAATTGTATTACCACTAAGCTTTTTAAGACGGTTTTCAATTCCTTCTGAGCTTTCGGCTAAATCCTTCAGATCATAATTTAAAATATTAAATTTGATAAATGGAACAAGAAAATTATTATCTAGAGTGTGGCGTAGGTATGGTATTACATATGATGGAACGTATTTTGCTGCGTCATTAAGATTAGCTCTAATTGAGCTTGCACTTTGAATAGAGCTAGTGTTATATTTGGATTCGATAAAGGAATTGGTCCTTTTAATAGTCTTAAGCTTAATGCTAGGCTTAATTTTTAAGATAGCCTCGTAATAGAAAAGACCAAGCATATCATTTGATTTTAAGGCCTCAAGATTTGAGGCTTTAATTGTTTGATTGAAGGCTTCCTTATAGCTTATACCTAATGCTATACTAGCATCTAATTTATCATGGAAGGCTTTATCATTTATAAGCTCATGATATTTTTGATATATTTTTTCATCACCATTTTCAGAGCCAATCCAAATTTCATCAACCCCAGCATTTGCTAGATTTTTAACATGGGCATTGGCAAAGATTAAGGCCTCATTCATCGATAATAAGGAAGGGCATTCAATAACTAAATCAACACCCATCCTAAGGGCAAGCTTAGCTCTTGTAAATTTATCTAAAATAGCGAGGTCTCCTCTTTGGGTTAAATAGCCTGAAAGAGATAAAATTATATAATCAGCATGGCTTTGTTTTCTAATTTCATTAAAATGATAAACGTGTCCATTATGCAGGGGATTGTATTCACAAATAATACCAATTTTTTTCATTTCCACTTCACCTGAAAATATTATAGCATAATTTAAATATGATTTATTAATAATATTGATTTCAAAAGCTCTTTAGGATATAATTTACTGGTAAAATTTTTAAAAAATAGGGTGTTAAAATGTATATTGTTGAAAGACAAAAAAATGGCCGTTATGCGGTTAAGAAAAAAGGTGCGTCAAGGGCAAGCAAAACCTTTGATTCATATCAAGAGGCGCTTATTTATTGCACAAAGAAAAATACTAGCCTTGGAATTGAGACTCCATCTAAGCAAAGTACAAATACAGTGAAAAAGAAGAACAGTCAGTCTCAAAAGCCTAGAAAATCAGGCTTTAAGATGGTATTGCTTGGATTAATAGCTGTAATTGTAATTGGAGTAGCTGCCTTTGTATTTTTAAAATACATAAAGCCTAATATGGATAGTAAAGCTTCTGATTCATCTAATGGTTCTAATAGCAGCGCTGAGGGTGTTATTTATGATGATTTCCAAATTCATTTTATGATGCTAGGAAATGATAAGGCAGGAGATTCAATTTATATTAAAGCTGGAGATACGGATATATTAATTGATGCTGGGTCAAGAAGTGGTTCATCAACTACAACGCTTGCATACATGAATAAATATGTAACAGATAAGAAGCTTGAGTATATTATAATGACTCATGGTGATCAGGATCACATTGATTCCTTCCCTAATATTTTAAAGGAATATTCAGCCGAGAATATTATTTATAATAAATATACTACTAAAACTACAGCTACATATAAAAAAACTATAACTGCCTTTGAAGAACAAGAGAAAAAAGGTGCTAACATTTATTACGCATCTGATTGCTGGAAGAATGAAAATGGCGCTTCTCGTGATTTTAAATTATCTGATAAGGTAACAATGTCTATTATTTATAATAAATATTATTTTGAGAAAAACAGCGATGAGAATAATTACTCGGTTTGTGCAATGTTCACTTATAATTCAGGTAGCGATAAGCATTACTTTATGTTTACCGGAGACCTTGAAAAGGAAGGCGAAGAAGCACTTGCTGCATATTATGATGGTTCAACAAAAGATAAAACTCTTCCTCAGGTTGATCTATTTAAAGCTGGGCATCATGGATCTAAAACCTCATCAAATGAATGCTTACTAGCATTAATTAAGCCTAAAATGTGTGTTGTATCATGCTGCTGCGGTACTAATGAATATACAGGCGTAACCGATAATCAATTTCCAACTCAGCAATTCATCTCACGAATTTCTAAATATACGGATGCAGTATATGTAACATCAATTTATGATACCTTTGAAATTGCTACTAAGAAAGATAAACAAAACGTTCCTGGCGTTAGTGTTGGTGGACAATATATTAAAACAAGTGGTTTTAAAGCTATGAATGGAAATATTATTGTTTCATGTAATGATTCAGGTGTAGGTCTTTGGGCATCAAATAATTTAACTAAGCTTAAGGATTCTGAATGGTTTAATTTAAAGGTTACAATCGATGGTAAGGAAAGACCAATAAGAGTTTGGGCATAAATTATATATATATATATATTTAAAGGGTACTCAATCTAACAAGAGTACCCTTTATTTTTTAATATGTGGATAAAATAAAAAAATCACGGAACCGTGATTTTCAAGCTTGTGCTATCCAAGCATTATTATTAAAGTGGCGGAACGTAAAGGATTTGAACCTCCGACCCCACGCTTAGGAGGCGTGTGCTCTATCCAGCT
>URFB01000095.1 GCA_900547045.1 uncultured Mollicutes bacterium | reverse complement strand
TAGAGGCTAAATGACCTCCAGTTTTAGAGATATTTTCAATTAAAAATTTTCTTATATCCTCACATAGACTCTTTAATTCCTTATTATTTAGATTCTCTAAAAATTTTGGATTTTCTATGGAATTTAAATCCATACTAATCACCCCTACTATCGAAATTTTCCAGTCCATTCTCCGTCATTTTTAAGGTAACAAGCTTTTCATTTTTGTCTAATATTTCATAGCACTTCTTTGATAGCTCAATTCCTTGTGTATAATTTTTTACAGCGTCATCAAGAGAAATATTTTTATCCTCAAGATTTCTTATAACTGCTTCAAATTCACTAATTAATTGCTCAAAGCTTTTCTCATTATTTTCCATTTTCTTCAACTCCTAGTACCTTACAATTTATTTTACCATCATTTACGGCTAACGTAATATTATCATTTTCATGAACCATTTTAACACTTCTTACAACCTTACCCTCAACATAAGGAATACTGTAGCCCTTATCCATTATTGTAAGAGGGGATAAGGCCTTAAGCTTCTCATTTAATAAATGATAATGACTATTTCTATCATTTAGTTGGCTTGTAATAAGCATATTTAAGCGCTTAACATAAAAATCAAGCTCTTTTTTCATATTTTGAAGCTTTGTAATAGGCTTTAAATTATCAAGACTTCGATCTAGATGCATTATTTGTGTCTTTTTATCATTTAATATAATATTAATATTATGTGATATTCTCGACATGGCCTGTGATAAATATTCCTTTAAATTATCGACTGAAGGTGTAGCTATTTCTGCGGCTGCAGTTGGAGTAGCAGCTCTTTTATCGGCCACAAAATCAGCGATAGTAAAATCAACCTCATGACCTACAGCAGAAATAATGGGAATTTTAGAATTGTAAATTGCCATGGCGACAATTTTTTCATTAAAACCCCATAAATCCTCAATTGAGCCTCCGCCACGTCCACAAATTATAACGTCACAAAGATTATCCTCATTTGCCTTACTAATTTGCTTTACAATTGATTCTTTAGCTCCCTCACCCTGAACTAAGGCTGGATATAAAATAAGCTTACAAAGCGGAAATCTTCTGCCAATGGTATTAATAATATCATGAACAGCCGCTCCCGTTGGCGATGTAATTACTCCGACTACCTTTGGAAGCCTAGGAATGCTTCTTTTATGCTCAGGATTAAAATATCCAGCTTCCTGAAGCTCCTTCTTTAGCTTTTCGTAGGCTAAATAAAGATCACCTACTCCATCGGATTTCATTTCCTTAACAACAATCTGATACACACCAGAGGCCTCATATACTGTTATTGTACCCCTAACATACACCTTCATTCCATCTTGAGGCTCAAATTTTACCTTAGAGGCATATGATTGAAACATCATTGCGCTTATTTGAGCACCATCATCCTTTAAGGTAAAATAAAAATGGCCCCTAGAATGATGCTTGAAATTTGAAATTTCACCTTCAAGCAAGACATCTGTAAGATGGGTATCATTATCAAATTTATACTTAATATATTTTGTTAATGCACTTACCGTTAAATATCTTTCTTCCATATGTCCTCCATTAGAGCCAATTATTTAGATTTAGTTTTGATAAATTTTAGCTGCGATTTTATCAAGTAGCTTATTGTTGAAGCGTACGGCCTTCTTATCTCCTGTATCAGTATATTCCTTTGTTAATTCAAGCGCTTCATTAATAACAATACCCTTAGGTTCGCCACTTTTCATTTCGAATATAGCAAGTCTAATAATTTGAAGATCTACTGAATTTAATCGATTAATATGATAATTTTCAAGTGATTCTTCAATAAGCTTGTCAATATTAGCCTTGTCATATAAAACATGGGCTGCGAATGCAAGCGCGTCATCAGATACATTTTCAACTGAGCTTTTAGCTTCATCTAATGTTATTTGCATAAAATCAACATTGTATAATAATTGGATAGCCATTTCACGGCTTTTATGTCTAGAAACCATAATTATAAACCTCACTTCACTTCTTAAAGTATAACATATTTTATGATTAATTAAAAGTTATATTTCAAGGTCTAAAAGGATTTTGTAAAATTCTAATCCATTTTCCAAAACGGCACTATCGAAATTAAAATGCTCTGTATGTAAAGCCTCGGTTTTTCCAAGACCTAAAAAGAAAAAAACTGATTTTACATGCTTGGTATAGCAGCCAAAATCCTCAGCCTGAAGAACAGGCTTTTCTAATAAATTAACTTTATATCCCTTTCTGTTAGCGTGATTTATAACACTATTTACTAAGGCATCATCGTTAATAACCGCCTCGTAGCCCTCATTAATGTTGAGTACAAATTTAACTCCATATTCGTGTTCATATTTTGAAGCGACATTATAAAGCATATCCTTAAGGCCATTATAGACCTCATTTTGATAGGCTCTTAGGGTAATATACATTTTAGTTGAACCAGAAATTATATTTCTAGCTGTACCTGACTCAAGTCGACCACATTTTAAAAGCCTAAAAATGCTTTTGTCAAGTTTTGATTCATTTTCATATATTTCAAGAAGATATTTAGATGCGACAAGTAAGGAATCAATCCCTTCTGAGGCATTAGCTACATGCACGGATTTACCGATTATTTCAATATTAACCTCAGCACTTTTAGCCATAAGCTCATTAGCTCTTGTAAAAATCTTACCCTTTTCAAGGTTTGGCCAAACATGAAAGCCAAATAAAGCCTGTACATTATAATTTTCAATGAAATTAGTAGCTAATATACTTCTAGCACCACAGTTTTCCTCCTCAGATGGCTGGAAAATTAGAAGAAAGTTACGATCATATTCCTTAAAGTGGCTATTTAGATACTCTGCAAGCCCAAGGAGCATTGCCATATGTCCATCATGACCGCAGGCATGCATATAGCCCTTGTTTTTAGATGCAAAGGGAATATCATTCTTTTCTTCTATTTTTAGGGCATCCATATCGCTTCTAAAGGCTAGGGTTTTTTTAGCATTATTATTAAAAAAACATAAAACACCGGTTTTTACAGTTTGTATGCTACAATCATAATTTTTGACGATTTTTAAAATATATTCCTGGGTTTTATATTCATTAAATCCGATTTCAGGAATTTGATGTAGGTCCTCACGATATTTTGTAATATTCATAATTTTTCAATAATCATTAATTTATGATTATACCCTCCTTTACAAATAATAGCTATTTTCATATTAAATATATTCAAGCTAACTAAAAAAGAAAATTTTACCTTGAAATCTATATTTAAATTTAGTATAATATACGAGTATAGCAGATTAGCCAAGCGGTAAGGCTACGGACTCTGACTCCGTCACGCACAGGTTCGAATCCTGTATCTGCTGCCAACTTAAAATATAATTACTCTATTAATTAGTAGTAATATTTTAATTATTAATCGGAAGAAATTTCTTCCGATTTTTTTATATTAAAAATACCTCAAATATATGAAAGCTTCATTAATATTTGAGGCATTAATTAATACGTTTTTATTTAGTTAACCAATCTGGTAAAGAAATTTTAGGCTTTCCTGAGCTAGATGGATTCTTCTTTTCCTCTTTTTCCTTTTTCTTTTGAGCCTTAGCTTCTTCCTTAACACGTTTTTTCTCCATACGCTCATAACGCTTATTTTTGAATAGGTGATCAATTGAACCCTCTTCCTCTACATCAGCGTTATTTTCATCGATTTCATCCTGAATTGAACGTCTAAAATCAATGTTTTCATCAGACATATTTTGGAAGATTTCAGAAGCTAGGTTTTCAATACCATTTTCCTTAGCCTTTAATTCATAGCCTGTTGCGATAATTGTAACAACAATTTCTTCACCTAAATCATTATTAATATAGGCACCATAAATTACATTAAGGTTCTTATCGCAATTATTTCTAATTTCAGACAAAATAGCTTCGGTTTCAGTTAAAGCAATTTGTTCAGCTGATGCAATATTAACAATGGCAGTAGTTGCACCATCAATTGAAACCTCAAGTAAATTAGAATGAATGGCATTTCTAGCAGCCTCAACTGCACGGTTAGGACCTGATCCAACACCAATACCCATTAGGGCAGCTCCGGAATCCTTCATTACGGTTTTAATATCCGCAAAGTCGATATTAATTAAACCTTGGAAGTTAACAATTTCGGAAATGCCCTGAACACCTTGTCTTAGAATGTCATCAACCTCACGGAAGGCTTGAAGCATAGGTGTACCTGGGTCAATAATAGAGAATAATCTTTGGTTTGGAATAACGATTAGAGCATCAACGAACTTTTTAAGCTCCTCAAGTCCAGCAACAGCGTTATTCATTCTTTCTGGTCCTTCAAAGAAGAAAGGCTTTGTAACAATACCAACAGTTAAGCAGCCAGATTCCTTACAAACTCTTGCAATAACTGGAGCTGCACCAGTACCTGTTCCACCACCCATACCACAGGCAATGAAAACCATATTAGCGTCCTTAACTACCTCTCTTATTGAATCCTCATCCTCAAGGGCAGCATTACGACCAACCTCAGGCTTAGCACCAGCACCAAGACCTCTTGTAGAATTTCTACCAATAATAACTCTTGTATCAGCCTTTGATGTTTTTAAATCCTGAGCATCTGTATTTACAGCTACGAATTCAACACCACGAACATCATAATCAATCATGCGGTCTACAGCGTTTCCACCAGCACCACCGACACCAATAACCTTTATAATAGGCTTTAAAGATAATGTATCTTCATCTCCAAAAAGCATAAATATTACCTCCTAATAACAATTTCGACAAGAAAATCGTTAAATCTAACAATTATTATTTTACATTAGAAGGTCTTAATTTTCAAGATTATTTACCGAAAATTTAAATATCTTTTTTTTCATTTTTTTGATACAATTTAAGCCCTTTAATTTCAGGGTCTAATTTGATTCCCGATTTTAGATAAACAATGATTTTAATTAGTAAAATCATCAAATATAAATCAAAGGCGCTGCTCTCTGCCTTAGCTATAATAAAATTTGCATGACAAGAGGATACTGCTAAATTCTTATATTGAAGCCTTTTTAGACCTAATTTACCGATTAAATATCCCGCCTGCACCTGAGGATTATTTTTAAATGTTGAGCCTAATGATCTTTCATTCGGCTGATTTTTTCGATAATCCTTTAAACAATTATAAAATTTAATAGCTTTAGTATCAATTTTTTTATAAAAGGTGAGCCTTAAAATAAGCATTTCCTTAATACTACTATCTCGGTAATAAAAATTAATTTTTTCTTTTGAAATATGCTTAAGCTTTAATGATTTTAGGTCCAAAACAAGAATGCCTTTTAAATATTTTGTAATGGTTATATTCTTAATGCCAGCATTTCCTACTACTCCAGCTCCAATAGAACCAGGAATGAGCG
>URFB01000094.1 GCA_900547045.1 uncultured Mollicutes bacterium | reverse complement strand
GATTCTAAGGCTATTTTAGCGCTAGCTATCTTAAATTATCTTTTAATTGATATTGAAGGCTCTAGGCTTAAGATGCTACTTGAGGATCGTGGTATTAAGGCTAATATCTATACCGATATTGATGATTCCTATCATCCTTTATGCCAAATCAATTTAGAATTTGAAGGAAAAATTCAAAAGCGTGCGATCAAAATTATTGATGATTTTTTAAAGCAGGAGGCTTATAAATATATTGATAAGAAAAGAATTTCTTCAACAATTGAATTATTTAGATTTATGGCCTGTGAGGAGGACTATGATTCTCTTCCTAAGGGACTAGCTCTTTCCATCCTTCTTACAAATGATCTTTTATATGATGATTTGTCATTTCCACGTTTAAAAAGAGGCTCCTTATATGACGAGCTTGAAGGGGAGCTTGATACAGGCTATTTCTTAAATATTTTAAATGAATCCTATATTAAAAATAATAGCTATGCGCAAGTTATTGGAAAATCAGGTCATAAAAAAGCAAGGAAGAAGCAATATATACCTTCCTTAAGCTTGGTTAATGAAGAAAAGATAAAGCTTAATTCCTATTTAAAATCTAAGGATGATATTTCAAATTTAAAGGGCTTAAGTCTTGATGCGATTAATAAGAATCCCATTAAATATAATTACACTAAAAATAATAAGCTAATTTATATTAAAAATGATAAAAATAGTATCTCCTACCTTAAGCTTATGTTTGATATTTCTGATTTTACGCTTGATGAATTATCAATCGCCTCTATTTTATCGCATGGTCTTGCAATCTTTAAAATGAAGAATATGAGCTGTGATGAATTTATGGTTTTAGCTAATGAAATTGGTGGAGGAATTACAACAGATATTGCCTTCTATACAGATAGAGCTACGAAAAAAATGCGCAGATATTTTGTTTGTGAGCTATCATTTTTAGAAGTTAAATATGAGGAAAATATTAAGCTATTAAAGGAAATGCTATTTAATACATTATTTGATAATGATGATATTCTAAAATGTCTTAAGGCTCTAAGGATGGAGCTAACAGCTGATACGAACTATTTTAAGGAAAGAGTCTATAGACTTGAGGCCTTTAAAAGCTATAATCAAATCGGCTTCTTTTTAGATGCGACCCAAGGAACCCTATTTATCCAAAATTTAGATAAGATGATTTTAGATGAAGGAAGGGCAAAAATTCTAAAATCCTGCCTTAGCCGTATGCTAGATAAGGGACGTATGATGATTGCCTCATATGCTAAGAATGATATAAGTGGACTAGTTTTAAATGATATTTCGCTTGATGAAAGAGTAAGTATCATTAATTCCTATGATTTAAATCCTGATTTTAAGAGTAAAGGCCTTGTTATGGAAGGAATTTCTTCAAATATGCTTGTAATTCCAGTTAGTAAGGAATCTCCTGCATCCTACATTATGACTAAGATAATCGAGGATTTTTTGTGGCAAGCAATCAGAAATGAAAATGGAGCCTATCATATTCAGGCCTATGTTGATACATCCGGAAATATTATTATGTATTCAAGGCAGGATCCTAATATCTTAAAAAGCTATGAGATTATGCTATCAAGCCTTGATTTTGTAATAAATAAGGAAATAAGTGAAGAAGAGCTTAAGGATTATATTATTAGCTATTTTTCCGCAACGACCGCTTATACATCCGCCTTTGATTCCTTTAATTTAATTTTAAGAACAATTCTTGAGGGCTATAGCTACGAGGTAAGAAAGGAAAACCGCATGGGTATTTTAAGTCTTACAGAAAAGCAAATTAAGGATTATGCATGCTATATTAAGAGTATAATAAATAAGGCAATTAAAATTAGTATCTATAGTCGTGAAGAAATCAAGAAATCTGATTTTTTTGATGAAATAAAGGAAATAGATGAGCTATAAGTTGACTTAAAAAAAACAATAATGTAAAATATTATTTATATGAATGGAGTGAATTTTATGATAAAGCAACCATTAAAGGGTATGAATGATTTTATTCCTGAGGAAGCAGGACTTCGTGATTATATGATGGGTCAAATTATTGATGTTTATCATCAATTTGGCTTTGAGCGTATTTACACACCAGCCATTGAGGATATTGAAAATATAAATAATAAAGAGGGCGGAGATAATCAAAAGCTTATCTTTAAGATTTTAAAGCGTGGCGAAAAGCTTGAGGAAGCTATTAAAGATGGTAAGCTTGATGACCTATCAGATATGGGTCTACGCTATGACCTAACTCTTCCTTTAACTCGCTTTTATGCGAATAATAAGGCTAATTTACCACAAATTGGTAAGTTTATTCAAATTGATAGGGTTTATCGTGCTGAGCGTCCTCAAAGAGGAAGATGCCGTGAATTTGTTCAGTGCGATATCGACGTTATTGGTGATGAATCATATAATGCTGAAATTGAACTAATTACCGCAACTGGAAGAGCCCTATTAAGGCTTCCTATTGGTGAATTCTTTATTCGTGTTAACAACCGTCAGGTTCTTAAGGCTGTTCTTTTAAGCTTTGGCTTTAATGAAGAATCATTAGATAATATTTGTATTATTCTTGATAAGCTTGATAAAATTGGCGTTGATGGTGTTGTAGGTGAGCTTGAGGCTCAGGGCTACGATGCTAAGGCAATTAAAGGGCTTAAGAAGCTTATTTCTAATCCGGTTACACTTGATGATATTGCAGGTATTATTCCTGATAACCCTAATCTTCAAATTCTTAAGAATGTAATTGATGGGGCTAATCAATTATCAAAGGGAAGCTATAAGGTAATCTATGACTTTACTCTTGTAAGAGGTCAGGGCTATTATACAGGCTGTGTTTTTGAAATTGCGTCTGCTAAATTTGGTGGTACAATTGGCGGTGGTGGAAGATATGATAATCTAATTGGTAAATTTACGGGTGAGGCAACTCCAGCTGTAGGATTTTCTATTGGATTTGAAAGAATCTACGCTATTTTACATGAAACAGGCTTTAAGGTGCCAGGAAGAAAGAAGCTAGCCATCATTTATAAAAATGATTATATTGGCGCCTTCAATTTAGCTGATAGCTATCGTGATTCCTATGAGGTTAGTATGTATGCCTTCCCTAAAAAGGTTGGTAAGCTTTTAAATCGTCTTGAGCTTCAGGGCTTTAATGCATACGTAATCTATGATAAGGATAATGAAGAAACTATACATTTTGGGCTGCAAAAATACGAATAATATTTGAATATTCAATGCACTACAACCTTTTTTTATTTTTTAATATTTTTTGAGCTTTTAACAATTATGATTAATAAAATTTAATATTTTAGCTTTAATAATATAAAAAAAATATTTTTATCATTAAAATCTCGTGCGTTAAAAAATAATACGTCTAAATATTTATTTTTAATACCTTGCTATAATTAAAATAGATATTAAGCATTAAAGGAGGGATTTTAATGCGTAAACAAATTTTATTAAATGATAATTGGTATCTTCTTAGGGATGGAAGGGAAAAAGCAGTTTCGCTTCCTCATTGCTTCAACGAAAATGATGGCCAGGGTGAAGGAAAAATGTTTAGAGGAGAGCTTTTATATAAAAGAGTAATGAAGCTTGACGAAAACGACTTAAAAAATGAAATTTATCTTCAGCTTGATGGAGCATCAAATATGAGTCGCCTTTATATTAACGATGAATTTGTTTGCTCTTCAAATTGTGGATTTTCCATGAAAAGATATCAAATTGATTCTAAGCTTCATCTGGGCGAAAATGAAATTAAAATTTATGTTTCAAACCTTAGCAATCAAAAAATATATCCAACAATGGCTGATTTTAGCTTTTATGGTGGTATATATCGTGGGGTAAGTCTAATTATGACTAGTGGTCCTCATTTTGATCTGCTTGATGGGTCAAGAGATGGCTTTGATGCTAATGCTTATCTTAGCGATAATAAAGGAGTAGTAGAAATTAATGCCCGTATTAAGATGCAGGATGAATCAAATTTAACTCTTTTAGCTACTATTATGGATAAGGATGGTAAAGAAATTACAAAGAAGGAGCTAAAAGCCTCATATAACAATAGTCTAAGCCTAGATGTTTTAGCACCTCATTTATGGGCCGGTATTGAAGATCCTTATTTATATAGGCTTAAGCTTAGCCTTTATGGGGATGAATTATTCGATGAGAAGGAAATTAAAATTGGCTTTAGAAGCCTAAGCTATGATGAAAATGGTCTTTATTTAAATGGCAAGCCTTATATGCTTAGGGGTGTTGGTAAGCATCAGGATTATGCTAAAAAAGGAAATGCGATTAGCATATCTGATATCGAAAATGATCTTGATATTATTCTAAGGATGGGGGTTAATTCGATTAGAGCGACACATTATCAGCACGCTGATGATTTTTATTCCTTATGTGATGAAAAGGGAATCCTTGTTTGGGCCGAAATTCCGGTTATTAGTGCTATAAATCAAAGTGAAGAGGCTAATTTAAATGCTAAAGAGCAGCTAACATATTTAATTAGTCAGGTAAGAAACCATACCTGTGTTTATTGCTACGGAGTGCAAAATGAGGTATGTATGGTTACTAAAAATGAATATAGCTTTAAGCTTGTACGTGAGCTTGCAAGCCTTGCTAAGGAGCTAGATCCTTCAAGATTTACTGCTCAAGCCAATGAATATACAACCGAAAATGATTGTATCATTAATTCCTATACGGATATAATTGGCTATAATTTATATTATGGCTGGTATTATGGTAATATGGAGGAGCTAGGCCCAAGGCTTGATGCAATTCACGAGGCTAATCCTTCTAAGCTTTTAATTTTAACTGAATATGGGGTTGATACTAATCCACAAATTCATTCCTCAAGGCCTAAAAGAAATGATTATAGTGAGGAATATCAGCTTTTATATTCTAAAAATGCTCTTGATACGATTAAATCAAGACCTTGGCTTGGTGGATCTTATGCTTGGGTAATGTTTGATTTTGGAAGCTCAATGCGCGATGAGGGCGGAAAGAGGGGGCAAAATCAAAAGGGCTTAGTTACTATAGATCGGAAAATATTTAAGGATGCCTATTATCTTTATCAAGCGTGCTGGTCTAAGGAAAAATTTATTCATATTGCGGGTAAGCGATATATTAACCGTGCTGAGGAATTAACAGACGTTTATGTTCTTTCTAATTTGAAAAATATTGTTCTAAATTTAAATGGATCATCATATAAGGCTTCTTCTGATGATGGTATAGCCACATTTAGAATTCCTCTTAGAGTAGGTGAAAATAAAATTACTGCATATGCCTTTGAAAACCCAGAATTTAAGGATACTATTTTAATAAATCGTGTTCTTCAATCTGACAAGAGCTATGTCATTGAAAAGAAAGAAGAAAGATCAACGGCTGTCAATTGGTTTGAAAATGCAGATGTTGAAAATATAGTAGGAATGAA